>CAZCHR010000105.1:0-8861 GCA_964498665.1 uncultured Tenacibaculum sp.
AATATTTCAGTAACTTTAGAGTAAATTACCATAGATGGATTTTTAGATTAATAAACTGAAATTCAATACTTTAATTTACTAAAAATCTATCTTTTTTACTACTATATTTTATCTAAATATTAATCGAACTCAGGTTGAAAAATTAAGCAATAAAGACCTTAAATTAACAGGAAGCACATATACATGGACTAAAAATAATAAAGAAGAAGAGTTTTTTGAATGTAAACTGTCTAAAGGGAATCTAAGAATATTTGTAGATAAAGAATATGCGACATCAAAATTTATAAAAGAAATTTCTGATTTTGGAGATGTTTTAAAAGATGAAATTACGGGAACAGATTCAAAAAAAGAAGCTGAAAATAACTTAAAAAGAGCAATAAGAGATTCAGAACGTGCAAAGAGAGATTTAAAAAGAGCTGAAAGAGATTTAGAACGTGCGAAAAGGGATTTAAAAAGAAGTAGAGAAGAATTAAAACGCTCAGAAAGAGATGTGCAACAAGTTAAAAACACTAACTAAAGTTGTATTTTAGTTATTGCGAATTGTGTAATAATAAATGTTTTTTTTTGTTTAAATTACAGATAAACTTGAATAATATGTAATTACATGAAAATAATTCAAATAAGATTCGTTTTCTAAAGAAAAATACATTAATAAAAATGATAAAAAATCAAGGTAATTTTGTACTTTCGCAATCGAATAAAAATTTAAGTAATGGCTAGATACGAATTAAAGTTACCTAAAATGGGCGAGAGTGTTGCTGAAGCAACTATTACTTCTTGGGTTAAAGAAATAGGGGAAACTATTGATATTGATGATACAGTTGTTGAAGTAGCCACAGATAAAGTTGATAGTGAGGTACCAAGTGAAGTAGAAGGGACTTTAGTTGAAATTTTATTTGAAAAAGATGCTGTTATACAAGTAGGTCAAACAATTGCAATTATTGAAACTGAAGGAGGTGAAGAAACATCTGTCACAGAAATTTCTAAGTCTGAGGTTAAAGCTGCAGTAGCTGAAATTGAAAAAACAGTAGAAGAAGCAAAAGAAACTACAAGTAACCAAATAGACACATCATCTAGCAATCGCTTTTATTCGCCTTTAGTAAAGAGTATAGCGCAAACAGAAGGAATTTCTGTAAACGAGTTAGAAAATATTAAAGGAACAGGAAAAGAAGGAAGAGTAACCAAGAATGATATTTTATCATATATAGAAACTAGAGATAGTCAACCAAAAACTGCAACAGTAGTAGTGCCAAAAGTTGATAAACCAAAAGTAGTTTCTGCTCCAGTTACAATGAGTGGAGAAGATGAAGTTATTGAAATGAGCCGCATGGGTAAATTAATAGCTAAACATATGGTAGATTCTGTTCAAACATCGGCTCATGTTCAGTCTTTTATCGAAATAGATGTTACTAATATTGTTAATTGGAGAAACAAGGTTAAAAATTCTTTTCAACAAAGAGAAGGAGAAAAATTAACATTTACTCCAATTTTTATGCAAGCAGTTGCACAAACAATAAAGAAACATCCAATGATTAATATTGCTGTTGATGGCGATAATATTATTAAAAGAGGAAATGTAAACTTAGGTATGGCAGCAGCTTTACCTGACGGAAATTTAATTGTACCAGTAATTAAAAACGCTGATATGTTAAACTTAGTTGGTGTAACAAAACAAGTAAACGATTTAGCTAGTAGAGCTCGTGCAAATAAGTTAAAACCAGATGATATTCAAGGTGGAACTTATACAGTAACAAATGTTGGTAGTTTTGGTAGTATTACAGGTACACCAATTATAAATCAACCACAAGTAGCTATTTTAGCTTTAGGAGCTATTGTTAAAAAGCCTGCAGTGATTGAAACTTCAGAAGGAGATTTTATAGGAATTCGTCATAAAATGATGGTTTCTCATTCATATGACCATAGAGTTGTAAATGGGGCACTAGGAGGAATGTTTATTAAAACATTAAAAGAAATTTTAGAAGCTTGGGATGTAAATCAAGATTTTTAAATAATTAGATACAAAAAATAAAAGCTCAGAGAATATCTGAGCTTTTATTTTTTATGAAAATACCACCAATTCATATCTCGAGTAATTTCATAACCTAGTTTTTCATATAATTTTATTGCTGGATTTCCTTTGTCTGTATGTAAAATGGGATGTTTTTTATCTTTTAAAATATCTTTTGTAACATATTGAGTTAGTTGTTTAGCATACCCACGCCTTGTGTAATTAGGGTGAGTTACTATTGCACTTAGTTCAATAAAATCATCAGTTTGCATTCTCTGTCCCGAAATACTTACTAGTTGATTGTCTTTAAAAATACCAAAATACTTTCCCATATTAAAAGTTTGCTTTCTATAATACCCTGGCATAACAAGCCAAACAAGATTATAAATTTCGTCAATATGTTTTTCAGTTAAAGGAATGATGCTTTCTGTTATCTCAATTTCTTGTAAGTTTTTTAAAACCATTTGAACACCCTCAATTTTTTTATCAAGTTTTATTTTTGATGTATCAAAAATTGGAATTTCATTTTCAGAAACTAGAAAGAATTTGTCCGTTAATTTAGCATATTCATTAAGTGCATGTTTTGTTTTTTCTGTATTAATAAAAGCTCCAAAAGGACAAATTTTAGGATCATAAAATTGTACTTCATCATATTTAATGGCAAAGTTTTTATGTGTTTCTTTTAAAGAATGCCAAACAGGATTTTTAAGTTTGTTATCCATTGTAAATATTGTTTAATGCAGAACTTAAATTTGGATGAGTAAAAGTGTAGAATTGAGTTGTTTTTTTAGAAGAAACTCTACTTCCATAAAGTAAAATTTTAGACATTTCGCCCAAAGCAATTTTTAATATGATTGAAGGAGCGTTTATTGGTAAAACAGTTTTTTTAATTATACTTCCTAATGTTTTAGTAAAGTTTTCGTTTGTTTGATGCTCAGGAGCAACTGCGTTATAAATTCCAGTAAAATCATTGTTTTTAATAGTATTAAGATACAAGTTGCATAAATCATCAATATGAATCCAGGGTATATATTGTTTTCCATTTCCTAAAGCAGATAAAAATAAAGGAGTATTAATTTTTTGTAAAGCACCTCCATTTTTAGTTAGCACAACCCCAGTTCTAAAAATTGTTGTAGGAATTTTTATTTGTTTAAATTGATTAGTAGCATTTTCCCATTCAATACAAACTTTTGAAATAAAATCATTTTCAGGGTTATCATTTTCTGTAAAAATATAATCAGAAGTAATAGCACCATAATAACCAATTCCTGAGGCAGAAATAAAACCTTGTAAAGGAATATTTAATTCTTTTACTTTTTGAAATAACAAGTTTATTGATTTTACACGACTATCAATTAACACTTTTTTTCTATTAGATGTCCATCGATTATCAGCAATTCCAGCACCAGCTAAATGAATTATATGTGTTACATTTTTAAAAGCGTTATCGTCAATATAATTGTTGTCTATATCCCATTTATAATGATTTTTTTCTTTTGGGTTTCTTGTTAAAATTACAACATTATAGTTTTGGTTAATTAATTTTTGTTGTAGGTGTTTACCTATTAAACCTGTACCTCCTGTTATTAAAATTTTAGTCATTATTTTTAATGGGTTTTATTCTTAAAATAGTATCTGTGAAATGAAAAATTTCTGATTGAACTTTTTTATATTCTTCTGTAAAAAAACGCGACCCTATAGAATGATTTTTAGCATTGGGTATTGCTTTTTTTATTTTTTTGTTCTTAGGCGTTTTTATTTGATTAAACATTTCTAACATACGTTTTACTGAAACAGTTTTATCTTGTTCGTTTTGGTTTTTATAATAGTACGCCATAAATAAAGGTTGATTAATTTTCTCAAAAACCGATTTTTTCATTGTAGCTTCTATCATTGCTTTTAATTGAACAATTGCTTCTATTCGATATTTACCATACCAGTATTTTTCAGCACCCAAAGGAGGAGTCCAATTTTGATAATTACCTTTCATAACTAATTTTAGAATTTCTTTACCCCAAGGTTTTGTAACTAAAGAAGAATTAGTATCGTAAATATCAATATTAGGCGAAATTAAAATGAGTGAATTTATTTCTGGATGTTCTGAAGCTAAATATAAACCTGCAGTTGCTCCTGTACTAGTGCAAATTAAAATAAGTTTTTCACCTAATTGTTTTCCAATTGCAATTGCTTTTTTTGCAGATTTTATATAACCTTGTGCAGTAAAATTAAGCAAAGGTTCTTTATCTTTTAAACCATGTTTAAAAAGGCGAGGAGCATATAGGTTTGCTTTATAACGTTTAGAAAAATTAGTGTAAATAGTTTCACATTCGCCAGGGCTTGCAGAAAAACCATGTAAATACACTACAGCAAATTTAGTTTTTTTAGGAATACTATCAGCAAAAATTAAACGAGACTCATTTCCTTCTCGAATATTTAAATTTTTATTTTCTTGAGCTATTAATTTTTTTAAACCTTCAATGCTTAAAGTAATTTCAGGAAGTTTAGTATTTAATTTAGGAATAGCAACTTTAGGTCCTAGAGTATAAATTAGCGTAATAATTATTAAACTAATAAATAAGTATTTAATTTTTTTCATATTTAAAAGGTTACTTTTTAATATTCTGTTTAAAGATAATGACTTTTAAATTATTGTAAATTAATAATTAACAAATAGCTTATGTGAATAACTTTATGTGTTAAATAATTGGTTTATAAGTTGTTTGGTTTATTTTTGGGGCTTTTAATCCCCAAAAATATAATAATGAAGTTAAAATTAACATTAGCATTTATCATTTTTTCAAACCTATATGTAGTATCACAAGATTTTTTTATTGTTAAAAAAAGAGAATTATACGGTATTATAAATGATAAAGGAATGGAGATTGTGTCTCCAAAATATCAGAGTATTCAAAACTTTGATGAAGTAAGAAAAAATTGGGCAAAAGTAGAGCTTAATGGAAAGTTTGGTTTTATAGATAAATCAGGTAAAGAAATTGTAGAAGTAATTTATGATTTTATAAGTGAGTATAATACATACCGAAAAAGTTGGGCACTTGTTAAAGAAAATTCTTATTATGGTTTTATAGATGAAAACGGAGATAAAATTGTAGATACAAAGTTTGATGAAATACAGAGCTTTGATAAAATAAGAAAAGACTGGGCTTTAGTAAAAACTAAAGAGAAATATGGTTTTATTAATAATAAGGGTGATTTAATTATAATTCCTAAATATACTAAAATTGATGCCTTTGGTAAGTACAGAAAAGGATGGGCTAAAGTATGTGTTGATAACCAAAAATATGGTTTTATTAATGAAGATGGAAGAGAAGTTGTTCCTCCAATTTATGATAGTGTTGAGTCTTTTAAAAAAAAAGATAACCTAATTACTGAAAAAAAATAAATTTTCATACAAAATAAAAATGCGCATTTTAAACTTTAAAATGCGCATTTTTTATATAAGATTATTTTGTTTACTCCTCTTCTAGCTTCTTAGTTAAGAAAAAACCGCCAAATAAACCACAACCAGCCATAAGAAATATCATTGCAGGGTAAACAGCTTCTTCATCTATAGAACTATAAGTATCAATTAAAAGAGCTAAGAAAACTCCTAATCCGATTCCCATTAGTAATAATGCTAAATTTAATACAATAACTCTTCCTGTTAAGGTAGATTTTTTCTTTTCTCCTTGCATAAAAATTTTAGCGTCCACACCTTTTTCTATTAAGGCTAAACGTTCTTTATTACGTGTTGAATAAAACAGGTAAAAAATTCCAAAAATTATTGCGAATAAGAACATAAATACAATTGCTACTTCCATATTTTTAATTTTAAATGATTAATTTTAATGTGTTTGCAAGTATGACTGTAATGTTTTTAAAAAGGTTACAAAAAAATAAAAAAAATATTTTTTTAAAAAAACTGTAACCTTTTAAAGTAGTAAACAGTCAAAGTATAAAATGACTATTAAAAACGACCAAATATATATTGATAGTGTCTTAAAAGGAGATACAAATGCTTTTGCTATTTTAGTTGATAGGTACAAAACTATGATTTTTACCTTAGCACTAAAAATGTTAAAAAGTAGGGAAGAGGCTGAAGAAGTTTCTCAAGATACTTTTATAAAAGCATACAAGAATTTAAATAAGTTTAAAGGAGATTCTAAGTTTTCTACTTGGTTATATAAAATAGGTTATAGAGCTTGTTTAGATAGTTTAAAAAAGAATAAAAAGAAGTATAATACAGATACTATTGATGAAGTTACAATAAATAAAATAAAGTCTACAGAAGGTATTTTAGAAGGTATAGAACGAAAAGAGAGAGCAGAAGTAATAAATAACTGTATGATGAATTTACCAGAAGATGAACGTTCTATTTTATGGATGTTTTATTTTGAAGAACTAAGTTTAAAAGAAATTATAGAGATAACCGATTTTTCTGAAGCTAATGTGAAAGTAAAATTACATAGAGCAAGAAAAAGATTATTGAGTATTGTACAAAAAAAAGTAGAACCCGAATTAATAAATCATTATGGGAGAAAATAAATATATAGAAGAACTTGATGTTTTTACTAAAAAATATATCAAAGAAATAAAAGAAGAAACACCATCAATAAATTTCACAAATAATTTGATGAATATTCTTCAAAAAGAAAATACATTTATTTATAAAGCAACTCCTTTAATATCAAAAAAGATGTGGGTGGCTTTATTCAGTTTGTTGTTAATTAGTGTTTTATATGTATCAAGAGGTAGTTCTTTAGGATGGTTAAAAATGCCAAAAGTAAATTTTAATTTTTTGTCTAAAATTCAAATGCCTAGTATCTTCGAAACTATTACGATTTCTAATACTATGTTATACGCATGTTTTTTCTTTACTATAATGATTTTTGTACAAATTTTTTATTTAAAAAATCATCTTACAAAGAAGTTTGAATCTTAATCTATTCAGAAACTAAAGCTAATTTTTTTCCTTCTTTATTAACTATAATTCTTGAAATATTCATATGTTTTTCTTTTGGAAAATTATGAAAAACACTCCAATCCTTGTCAGTTTTAGGATTGAATTTCATTATTGAGTTTTTATTTGCTAATAATAAGGTTCCGTTAGGAAGCCAACAAATATCTTCGCTTTGCCCAATAGAGTTAATTATTTTTTTAATTGTTTTTGTTTTCGGATTTAATGACATTATTTCCCAAACATCTTTTGTTTTACTAACATAACTAATCATTTTAGTATTAGGAATTTTATGTAAAGAACGACCAACTTTTTTTTGAATGGTTGTGTTTTTTTTCGATTTTAAATTGTGTATTATTAAATCTAAATCTTCTCTTACAATACTTATAACAATAGCAATATTTTTTTTATACCACATTGGATAAGCTACTTTCAAATCAGGAATTAATTCTTTGATTTTTTTTGTTTTATTGTCATATTTATAAAAACGTTGTAATCCGTTTAAGTCTAAACGAACAGCTGAAATATCTTTAGATTTTGGAATTCTTTGAGGTGAATATTCTCCACCATTTGGTGTATTACTTATAAATTTAACTCTACCGCTATTTATATTGTATTTCGCAATATCTGTTTGTTTATTTCTTGTTGAAGCAAATAAAATTGATTTTTTAGAATAAAAATGAGGTTGACTATCATAACCTTTATTATTAGAAATATTTTTTCCGTTAGTTACTTTCCAATGACCATCTTTTTGAGAAATATCATATAAATAAACTTCTGTATTAGATTGAGAAAACGAAATTGTAGAAATAAAAAATAAAAGTAATATCTTTTTCATAAGTAGAAATTGAATATAAAATTACAAAAAAACCACTTTGAATATTCAAAATGGTTTTAAAATGAAATTACTTTACAGTAGGAATCCATTTATCAATTTTATTTTCTAATAAAGCTAATGGAATACATCCAGTTTCTAAAACTTGGTTGTGAAATTCTTTAATATCAAATTTACCACCTAATGTTGCTTTTGCTTTAGCTCGTAATTCACGTATTTTTAATTGACCAATTTTGTAAGATAATGCTTGTCCAGGATTAGCCATGTAACGTTCAATTTCTGATATTATACTAGCTTAACTTTCTGCTTCGTTATCTAAAGAATACTGAATAGCTTTTTCTCTGCTCCAGCCTTTTGCATGCATACCTGTATCAACAACTAAACGAATAGCTCTGTGCATTTCCATACCTAACATCCCGAAATATTGATAAGGATCAGTGTATAAACCTAATTCTTTCCCTAAATTTTCGGTATATAAAGCCCAACCTTCACCATAAGCACTGTACCAAAGTGTTTTTCTGAAATCTGGTAAATCTTGATTTTCTTGCGTTAAAGAAATTTGATAGTGATGCCCAGGAATAGCTTCATGTAAAAATAACGCTTCGTCAGAAAATACATTGTATTTTGAGGCATCAGGAATTGGAGTGTAAAAAACACCAGGACGTGTTCCGTCTAAAGAACCAGGGTTATATTCTGCACTTGCTGAAGCTTCTCTAAATTTTTCTGTTTGCTTAACTACAAATGGGGTTTTAGGTTTATTACCAAATAACTTTTCTAACTGCGGTTTCGTTTTTTCATGAATGGCGTTAAAGTTATCGATAATTTCTTTTGGAGTGTTATAAGGCATCAGCTTTTTATTCTCACGAACATCATTAAAAAACTCTTTTAAAGTTCCTTTAAAACCAACTTGATCTTTCACTTTTTTCATTTCTGATAAAATTCTTGCAACTTCTTTTAAGCCAAGTTCATGAATTTGATCAGCACTCATGTTTGTAGTTGTATAACTTTATTGAGTTGTACATTTAGTTTCTGTTTTATTTGATTTTGATAAACAGGTTTATTTT
>CAZCHR010000106.1:0-8822 GCA_964498665.1 uncultured Tenacibaculum sp.
AATATAGACAGCATTATAATATTTTAATTTAGAGTTACGTTATTTAACGTCTTTTAATAATTCTTTAATAGAACGCTCTAATTGTTGGTCTCTTCCTTTAGAAATGATGTTAGGCATGTTTTTAACCTTAATCATTGGTTCTGTTTGAAGATTTTCCATCCATTTACCATCAATATTTTTAGCACTGATAGGTACAACTCCCCAATAAGATCCATTTGGTAAACCTTCCCATCCTGCAAAACTACAGGTTCCTGGAACTGGCATTCCTACCGTTTTTCCAATCTTTAAGTCGGTATATCCTTGTGCGTAACAATGTCCGTCAGAATAATTACTTTCATTAAACATTGTTAGGGTAGGCTTAGTCCAACGAGAAGTTGGTTCACCACCAACAACTTTAGCTTCTGTAGCGTAAGTAATAAAAGGAACTCCAGTGAAGAACATTGCTAAATCAGCTACTAAATCCCCACCACCATTATTTCTAGTATCTACAATTACAGCTTTTCTATCAGCGTATTTACCCATCATATCTTGGTAAATACTTCTATAAGGACCGTCACTCATTCCTGGAATATGAACATAACCTAGTTGACCATTACTTTTCTCATCAACTTCTTTTTCATTAATTTTTACCCATCT
Organism: uncultured Tenacibaculum sp.; assembly: GCA_964498665.1. Taxonomy (GTDB): domain Bacteria; phylum Bacteroidota; class Bacteroidia; order Flavobacteriales; family Flavobacteriaceae; genus Polaribacter. The sequence continues at coordinate 637 of CAZCHR010000106.1, forward strand.
TTTATATAATAAACGATTTTCAGCTCCTAATGAAATTGGTTTTATAGTAATTGTTTGTCTCTTTTTAGTTTTAGGATCTAAAATTTCAAGTAACATGAATTTACCTGATTTTCTATTTAAATACTTAGCTACATCAACATCTTTTTCAATAGTTTCTCCATTTATTTTTTCAATAATCATTCCAGAAGAAATATTAAATTTAGCTTTATCTAATGGACCTCCTGTGATTATTTCATCAATTAAAATACCATTGTCTTTATGATTATAGTTCATGAAAATACCTAAAGAGGCTGTGGCATCACCGTTAGAGATTTTTCCACCTCTAAATCCAGAACCAGCGTGAGAAACGTTTAATTCTCCTAACATTTCAGATAACATTTCAGAAAATTCATATCCGTTACCAATAGAAGGTAAGTATTTTTGATATTCTTTTTTCATCTTGTTCCAATCAATTCCATGAAAAGTTGGTTCGTAAAAAATAGCCTTGGTACGTAACCAAACATGATCGAACATTGCTTGTCTTTCGGCAGCAGCATCAAACTCCATTTCTCCTTTAACCTTAACGCCTTTACGCTTTTTAGCAGATGGATCTAATTTAGAAATCTTCCCACTACTTAAAAGGTATAAGTTTTTTTGTTCTTTATCCCATTGTAAACTACCAAAGTTAGCATTTAAAGGCATTAACATTTTTGTTTCTCTAGTACGTAAGTTAGTTTCCCAAAGGTTCATTTTACCTTCAAACCTAGCTAAATAATATAATTTATCTCCTTTCTTAGATAAAACAGCATCTCCTAAACTAGAAGAATGAATAGTCAACCTTTTAGTTCGATCTTTCATATGATCCCAATCGAATTTTAAAGGTTTAACTTCTTTTTTCTTATCCTTTTTATCTTTCTTGTCTTTTTCCTTCTTTTCTTTTCCTTTTTTATCAGATTTTTCTTTCTTCTTTTTTTCTTCTTCTTTAATTGCCTTAGCTAATTTGTAATCTTCTTCACTTAAATTAAACTCATCCCAAGCTTCTTGATCAAAGAACATACTATAAACATCGTTTTGTGATCTCCCGCTAGTAGCATAAGATTTTAATCCGTTTCTATTACTAAACCAAATCATTTGTTTACCACCATTTACCCATTTAGGATTTGAGTCGTAATAACCACTTTCATTTAAATTCACTCTTTTTGATCCATCGGCAGACATTAATAAAATTTCACCGTTACTTAAGGTTTTTCCCCAATCAATCAATAACCATTTACTATCCGGACTCCAAGTAAAGTTTTTATCCCCATCGCTCATATGGAATAAATCTTTTGGAGTAAGCAATATGGTTTCTTTTTTAGATTTTAAATCTCTTACTTTTATAGTTCTTCTGTTTTCTACAAAAGCAACTTTTTTTCCATCGGGAGAATACTTCGTTAAATAATTATCCTTTTTATTATCTAATACTGGAGTTTCTTTTATTAAAGTAGCAGCATAAAAGAAAGGTTCTTCTTTTCTTACTTTTTCTGTTTTAAACACACTCCATTTACCGTTTCTTTCACTACTATATACAACAGATTTACCGTCAGGTGTCCAAGTAACAAAACGTTCGTTTTCTGGAGTATTTGTTAATCTTTTTGTGAATGATTTATCTACTGAAGTAACAAATACTTCGCCACGAGCTATAAAAGCAATTTCTTTTCCATTTGGAGAGACAGACATTTCTCTAATTCCTCCATTAACAGATATAAATTTGTCTTCATTATCAATACTTTGAGTTCTGATATTAACTTTTAATTTCTTAGGATTTTCACCTTCTCTCATTGTATATAATTCTCCATCATAACCAAAAGAAAGAGTTCCATTTCCAAAACTTAAAAAACGAACAGGATGTAATTTAAAGTTCGTTATTTGTTGATTTTGACTTGGATTATTCAGAGACGTTTTAAATACATTAAACGTTCCGTTTTGTTCACTCAAGTAGTAAAAATCATTATCATTTGTACCAAAAACAGGTTGTCTATCTTCTCCTTTAAAAGAAGTTAGCATATTGTGTGATTTAGATTTGGTATCATAAACCCAAATATCTCTAGTTACTGCCGATTTATGGTGCTTTCTCCATTCATTTTCACCTCCTGGTTTATCATGATAAATCATGTTTTTTCCATTTTTTGAAAACTGAACGTATTCAGCAGGAACTGTTAATAGTTGTTCTATTTTTCCTCCTTTAACAGGAACACTATACAATTCTGGTTGAGAACCAGTTGGATATTGCCTATGCTTAACATCATCTTGTCTTGTAGCTCCAAAAACTACCTCTTTGTTATTTGCTGAGAATGAAAAAGGAGATTCATTTGTAGAGTGAAAAGTTAAACGAGTAGCCTCACCACCTTTAGCATCCATTACATAAATGTCAAAATTACCATAACGATTAGATGCAAAAGCAATTTTTTCTCCATCTTTACTCCAAACAGCTTTGTAATCATGTGCTTTATGAAATGTTAATCTGGTTGCATCTCCACCTGCTGATGGAACTTTATATAAATCACCTTTATAAGTAAATACAATTTGATTACCGTCTGGTGAAATAGATGAATATCTCATCCATTGAGGTTTGTCTTGTGCCTTAGTATAAAAGCTTACAAAAGCCAATAAAAATAGGAGTTTTTTCATGTTTTTAAATTTGTGTACAAGCTACTAAATAAACATATGGGAGTGATTTTTTTATTTGTTAAAAAGAAGTTAACGTTTTTTATAAATATGATGAGTTTAAATAAAAAATACTATCTAAAATTAGACAGCATTTTAAATATATTAAATTTGTTTTACCCTAGGAAAGCCAACCTTTAGCTTCAGATTTTTTAGCATAATAATATAAGAAAACTCCAATAATAATTACCATTACAGGCATAACCATACCATCAGGACCATATACTTCGGCTGCTCTACTCATAAAGAAGTTATAAAACATTTGGATTACAATACCAATTAATGAAATTAAGAAAACTGGCTTTGCTAGTTTCTTTTTCATTAAAAGTAAAACACAACCAAGTAATCCTGCAAAAACAGCAATAGCAAAAGCAGCTGTATACCAAGCAGGAATATCTTCATATAAAGCTCTTTCTGCTTCTGGTAATGCAGCTTTCATTTCATCAGTAATATAAGCTTGAGTCACATATGCCATAACCCCCATAGCATTCCATATTAAAGCAATAACACCTATTATCCAAAATACGGTATTTGGTTTGTTAGAATTTGTCATAAGTAAATTTTTAAGTTAGTTGATGTTAAAAATAGATAATTAACTGAACTAAATCAAAACTTGAACTTTAAAACAAAGATTTATATATTTGAGAATCATAAAATAAAATTTTTGCTATGAGGATAATCTCAACTGTTTTTTTCTTGTTTTTTATTGGTTTAAATGCTTTTTCACAAGACAGTAATCTTCCTAAAGGTTGGGACAAAATTTTATTAGAAGGTAAGCCTGCTTATATGAATTTAATTACTGGTGATGTTTCTAAAAAGAGACCAACTAAACAAGCGACTAAACCTATTGAAAAGGAAGAATTTGATACAACAATAACACACACAGTTAAAAAAGGTGAGATACTAAGTAGTATTGCCAGAAAGTATGGTTTTAATTTGGCAAAATTATATCAGTTAAATAATATGACCAATTTTGATAATGTAGAAATTGGTGATGAAATAGTGATAGGTTATGCTAAAAATGAAAAAGAGAAAGAAGCTTTTTTTAAAGGAAGTAAAAATTCTTCAGACAATATACCTGTGAATATAAAAGAAGTTAAAAATAATAATTACCATGTTGTTGCTTCTGGTGAAACATTATATAGAATTGCCACAAACAATAAAATATCTGTAAATGAATTAAAGTCTTTAAATAACTTAAAAGGGAATACAATTTTTGTAGGTCAAAGACTTAGAATTAAATAGTCAATCTTAAAATACTGTTAAACTAAATGATTTATCGTAACGATTTAAGAAAAGCATCGTCATATATATGTAATTACTTAACAAGTTAGTTTAGTGATTAGTTAGTTTTTAATAGTTGATTAAAAAAAGGCTCGAGATATTTAATCTTGAGCCTTTTTAATTTTATTGAGCGTATTATTTACTTTCTAACTAATTGTGCCATGTAAAATCCGTCATAACCAGATTGATGAGATAACACTTTATGATCTTTAACAAAAGTAAAGTCTTTTCCTTCGTCAGAAGCTAAAAAGAATTCTATTTGTTGTTGGTTTTCTGATGGTAATACCGAACAAGTAGCATATACTAGCTTACCTCCAGTTTTCACCATTTTAGAATATTTTTGTAGAACTTCTTGTTGTACTCCTTTAATATTTTCTAAAAACTCTGGTTGTAATTTCCATTTACTATCTGGGTTTCTACGAATAACTCCTAAGCCAGAACATGGTGCATCAATTAAAACTCTATCCGCTTTTCCATGTAATTTTTTAATCACTTTTGTAGAGTCGATAACTTTACAATCTATATTATGTACTTTATTTCTACGAGCTCTAACTTTTAACTTTTTTAATTTACTTTCGTAAATATCCATTGCTATAATTTGCCCTTTATTTTCCATTAAAGAAGCAATATGTAAAGTCTTACCTCCAGCACCAGCACAAGTGTCTACTACCTTCATGCCAGGTTCAACATCTAAATAAGAAGCTACTAATTGAGAAGAAGCATCTTGTACCTCAAAGTAGCCTTTATGAAAAACCTCCGTTTTAAAAACATTAGCACGTTCTACTAAACGTAAAGCGTCATCATACCCTTTAATAAACTCAGTATCTATTCCTTCAGCTTTTAAACCTTTTTGTAAATGCTCTTTCGTTACATTTAAAGTATTTGTTCGTAAAATAACTTCCGCTTTTTTATTTAAAGCAGCGATTTCTTTCGTCCAAATTTCTTCTCCTAATTCCTCAACTCCAATTTCATCAATCCAATCAGGAATTGATTCTCTAAATTTTCTAATTTTAGATAGCTCATCAAAACGTCCTTTTATTCTTCTTGTAGGCGTATCTTCAATTTGATTCCAATCAGGTAATTTAATACCTCTTAATACACACCAAACAACAAATAAACGCCATAAATCAGGACGAGCATATGGTACTTTTACATTCGCAATTTCAGCATATAAACGTTGCCATCTAACAATATCATAAATTGTTTCTGCAACAAACTTTCTATCGCGTGCTCCCCAACGTTTATCTCTTTTCAAAGCTTTTTCTACAGCTTTATCAGCATATACACCGTCATTAAATACGTCACGTAAGCTATCAATAACCGCATACGTTAAATTTCTATGTAATCTCATTTGATGAATTTAAGAGTGCAAAGATAGTTGATTTTAACGGCTTTTTGTATTTTCGTTCTCAATGAATTTAAATCATCCTGTAACATATATAAAAGGCGTTAGTGTAGCTAGAGCAGAACTGTTATATACCGAACTAGGTATTAAAACTTGTAATGATTTATTACACCTTTTTCCGTTTAGATATATTGATAAAACTCAGTTTTACACAATTAATCAATTGCAACAAAACTCTTCTGAAGTTCAAATAGTTGGTAAAATTACAGGCGTAAAAGAAGTAAAGCAAAAAAGAGGAAGTAGGCTAGTAGCTATTTTTACTGATGCTACAGGATCTATCGATTTAGTTTGGTTTAAAGGTGCTAAATGGATTAAAGACAGTTTAAAAACTGATACACCTTATGTTATTTATGGTAAATTAAATTGGTATAATAACCGAGCTAATATGCCACATCCAGAAATGGAAACTGTTAAAGAATACAAGAGTAAATTACAGATGGCAATGCAACCAGTATATCCATCTACAGAAAAGCTATCTAATAAAGGAATAAGTAATAAGATGATGCGTAGCATGCTTCAAAACTTATTACAGCAAGTTTTTGGTAATATAGAAGAGACACTTCCAAACAATTTATTAAACGATCATCAATTATTAGGAAAGCGAGATTCATTATTAAATATACATTTTCCTAAAAATCAAGAATTATTAGCCAAAGCTCAATACAGATTAAAGTTTGAAGAGTTATTTTTTATTCAGATGCAATTATTGCAAAAGAAACTGATTCGTAAATCAAAAATTAAGGGATATGTTTTTGAACAAGTAGGAGAGCAGTTTAATAATTTTTATAATAATCATTTGCCTTTTAGTTTAACAAACGCACAAAAAAGGGTTCTAAAAGAAATACGAAAAGATATTGGTTCAGGTGCACATATGAATCGATTGTTACAAGGCGATGTTGGATCTGGTAAAACAATTGTAGCATTGTTATCTATGTTAATAGCTATTGATAATGACTATCAAGCTACGATAATGGCGCCAACAGAAATTTTAGCGATACAACATTATAATGGAATTATTGAATTACTTGCTGAAACAGATATAAAGGTTGAATTGCTTACAGGTTCAAGTAAAACTAAAAAAAGAAGAGAAATTCATGCAGGGTTAGAAGATGGATCTTTACATATTTTAATAGGAACACATGCTATTTTAGAAGATAAAGTAAAATTCAAAAATTTAGGTATTTCTATTATCGATGAGCAACATCGTTTTGGTGTAGCACAACGTTCTAAAATGTGGCAAAAAAACGAGTTGCCTCCACATGTTTTAGTAATGACAGCAACCCCAATTCCACGAACTTTAGCTATGTCAGTTTATGGAGATTTAGATATATCTGTTATTGATGAATTACCTCCTGGACGTAAAGAAATTAAAACTGTACACCGCTATGATAGTAACCGATTAGGGGTTTTTAAGTTTTTAAAAGATGAAATAGCTAAAGGTCGTCAAGCCTATGTTGTATATCCTTTAATCCAAGAATCTGAAGCAATGGATTATAAAGATTTAATGGATGGTTATGAAAGTATAGTTCGCGATTTTCCATCTCCAGATTATCAAATTAGTATTGTTCACGGACAAATGAAACCTGCTGATAAAGAATATGAAATGAATCGTTTTGTAAAAGGTGAAACACAAATAATGGTAGCTACTACAGTTATTGAAGTTGGGGTAAATGTACCAAATGCATCGGTTATGGTAATTGAAAGTGCCGAACGTTTCGGGTTGAGTCAATTACATCAATTACGAGGTAGAGTAGGACGTGGAGCTGAACAGAGCTATTGTATTTTATTATCGAGTTATAAATTATCTTCTGATGGTAAAACCCGTTTACAAACAATGGTAGAAACGACTGATGGTTTTAAAATAGCTGAAGTAGATTTAAAGTTACGCGGTCCTGGAAATATTATGGGAACACAACAAAGTGGTGTTTTAAATCTTAAAATTGCAGATGTTGTAAAAGATACAGGAATACTTCACACGGCGAGACAAACAGCAATAAACGTATTACAAGATGATCCTAATTTAACTAAAACTGAAAATACAAGTCTGCTAAAAGTTTTTACTCAAATTCAAAAAACAAGTGGACTTTGGAGTAATATTAGTTAGCACTATTCTTTAAAATTATACTTAAATAAAGTATTGAAAATTTCATAAAAAGCATTTTCTTGTTCTTCTGTTTCAATAGAATTGTTTGCAAATAAAATTCGACCAGTTTTAGTTTTTGGTGAGAAATACATTAATGTAGCTGTTCCAAAATCATTCCCTGAATGACCAATTAATCCTTTAAAAGATAAGTCCCAACACAAACCTTCATTTGATTTTACCTCTTTAAATTGAATGCTCATCATTTCTCTAAATGATTTTTTTGATAAAATTTTACTATTTCCATGATAACCTTTAATCATTTCTTGAGTATATTTAGTCATGTCTGTAATAGAACTATAGAGCCCTCCATCTGGATAAGTTATAATATAATAATTAGGTATTTTGTTTTTAAGTTCGTTATAATAAGCCGTGTGCCTTTCTTTAGGTACATTTTTTAGTTCCCAAAAAGAAGAAGACATATTTAAAGGTTCTAAAATAATTTCTTTAGTGTAGTTTTTAAAATTTTTCTTTGTTTTGATTTCAATAATTTTAGCTAATAGTGTAATACCTGTATTGCTATAGTTATATGAAGTTCCTGGTTTATATTTAGTGAATCCTCCTTTTTTAGCTAAAGTTTTTATTAGATAATCAGACATGGTTATATTGTCTGTTACATTATAACCTGAGTTCGATTAATAAAAAGAGAGTTGATTAGTTTTAATCGTTTGA
>CAZCHR010000107.1:0-8759 GCA_964498665.1 uncultured Tenacibaculum sp.
CCTTGAGATTTATGACAGGTCATCGCATATGAAAATTTTACTTGCAAAGCATTAAAATACTTATTCTTCTTTACGTTCATAAACTGCTTGTACTTAGTTTCGTTTGCGAAATCTTCTTTTACGGCTTCGTATAATTTATTCGATTCCTCATAGGTTAATGATGGACTTTGACTCGATAAAGTATCTAATAACAAAACAGTTTCAAAAGGTTTCATATCTGGATAATCAATCATACGAACTTCTACTTCTGCAAATTTGAATCCGTATAAATCTTTAATATTATTTATTCGCATTACCTCGCAAATATCTCCATTAGCTATAAAACCAGCAGAAGAAGAATCTTTTAACCAGTAATAATTATTTTTTACAACCATTACATAATCACCCGTAGAAATTTCGTTTTCTTGTCCACGAATCTTAGTTCTGATTTGCTGATTGTATTGATTAGCTCTTTTGTTAGAACGTACAATTATAGCTGTATCCTCCACTCCTATTTCTCCGTCATAAGCTGTTGTAATTGCATCCTGTATATCGTAACTATCTTCAAGCCTAATAATATCAGGAAAATTAACATCAAATTGAAAGTCTGACACATTGTTTTGAATTAACAAACGTAAATCTGTTGCATTAGCTAATATTCCTGAGTTTTGTTGTTGACGTACTACTTCATCCAACTCAATCTCTGTTACCTCTTTATTAAAATCGAAAGATAACTTATCAGCTTCTAAAGCAGGACTCATCGTTAATTTAACTGGTGGTAATTGGGCTGTATCTCCAATAAACACAATCTTACAGTTTTTACCTGAATACACATACGAGATTAAATCATATAATAATGATCCGTTTTCAAACAACTTCGCATTTTGTTTTTCATCAGATATCATAGAAGCTTCATCAACTATAAAAAGTGTATCAGAATGTTTATTTGGTTGCATAACAAAGCTTACTGCTCCACTATTTTGCTTTTTAGGAAAATATATTTTTTTGTGAATGGTAAAAGCTTGTCTTTTAGAATAACCCGAAATTACTTTTGCCGCACGACCAGTTGGAGCTAATAAAACGGCTTTTTTACCTGCTTTCCATAAATTATGCACAACTGTACTAATAATAGTTGTTTTACCTGTACCTGCATATCCTTTTAATAAAAATAAGGCACGATTATTAGAATCAAACACAAAGTGAGTTAATGAATCTAATAACTCATTTTGTTTTTCCGTTGGTTTGTACGGAAATTTCTGTAATATTTCTTTGTAAAATTGAGGTGCAGAATCTATCATATTTCAAATAATGCTCAAAGATAAATGTATTTATAGATATTTGTTTTTATCATTCAAAAAAAATTGTAGATTTGCGAGTATCATATATTAAAAATAAAAAAAATGAATTTATTATTAATGATTTTAACAGCTGTTGTTGTTGCAATTCTTTTAGCAGTTCTTATTGTTAAATTTGTACCATTAAAAATGAGATGGTTAGTTTCTATTTTATTATTAGCTGCTACTGTATTTTTAGGGTATAAGATTTGGGGAGGTATAATGGAACCAATTAATTTTGCTAAAGACAAAAAAGTACGTTACGCTAAAGTTATTAAGAATTTAAAATTAATTCGTGATGCTGAAGTAAAATATAAAGACGTTTATGGAACGTATACGAACAGTAAAGATTCTTTATTAAACTTTATACAAACTGGTAAGCTAGCTTTAACTGAAACAACAAACGTTGAAGAAGAAATTGACAGAGGTGGTGGAATTAAAATTAAAATCTCTAAAAAGAAAATTGACACTATTGGTTATGAACCAGTAATGAAATATTTTGAAGGTAAAGATTATCAAAACATGTTTAATGTACCTGGTACAGATAAACAATTTGAATTAGCTACAAGTAAAGTAGAAAAAGTAGCTGGTTTGTTAGTTCCTGTTTTTGAAGCTAAAGTTTCTAAAACTCCTATTTTAGCAGGAATGAACAACTCTTTAGTAAAACAAGAATTAGAAGCTGTAGAAACTGATCAAATTAAAGGTGAATTTGTTTCTGTTGGTTCTTTAACTGAAGTAACTACTGGTGGTAATTGGCCTCCATATTACGATAAAGGTCAAGTTGTTGCAAAAGAAGACTAATAAAACTAGCGCATTTGCGCAACATAAAAATCTATCCATCCAATTTAGTTTGGATGGATTTTCTTTTTGTATCTCTAATTCTGATACAAATGAGAAAATAATTTTCACAGAATATTCTTTTGATACTACTCTTAATTCTCCGCAATTATTATTAGAAAAAATAATTCACATTTTTGCAATTGATAAAGATTTACAACAAGATTTTGTTACTGTTTTTGCTGTACATCAAAATAATTTATCAACTTTAGTTCCTGATGAGTATTTTGATCGTAATAATTTAACTCCGTATTTAAAATACACAGTTAAAACTTTAAGTACCGATTTTATTACATATGATTCTTTAGAAACATTAAACGCACACAATGTTTATATTCCTTATGTAAACATAAATAATTATTTATTTCAAAATTTTGGTGAGTTTGAATACAAACATCATTCTTCTATTTTAATAGATAAACTTTTAAAATATTCGAAACAAAAAACTGAAGATTATTTTTTTGTACATGCTTTAGATAATCAAATTGATATTGTTGTTTGTAAAGATGATAAATTGATTTTCTATAATTCATTTCTATTTAACTCTAAAGAAGATTTTATATATTATATTCTTTTTACAGCAGAACAATTAAAAATGGATCCTGACAAGTTCCCTTTAACATTTATTGGTGCTATTGATGAAGATTCTGAACTTTATAATATTACTTATAATTATGTACGTAATGTTAATTTCATAAACCCGCTATCAAATTTCTTTACTAAAAATGAAGATTTTTCTAATCACTCTAATTTTATCTTAACATTCTAATGAGAATTATTTCAGGAAAACATAAAAGTAAACGAATATCTGCTCCAAAGAAGCTACCTGTACGCCCAACTACAGATATGGCTAAAGAATCATTATTTAATATTATAAATAACTTATATTATTTTGAAAATATTTCGGTTTTAGATTTATTTTCAGGGACTGGTAATATTAGTTACGAATTTGCTTCTCGCGGTACAAAAACTATTCATGCAGTAGATGGTCATTACGGTTGTGTAAAATTTATTAATCAAACTTCAGATGAGTTAGAATTAGACATTAACGCATACAAAAGTGATGTATATAAATTTTTAGAAAAAACATCACTTAAAAATGATGTTATTTTTGCTGACCCACCTTATGACTTCGAAGAATCTCAGTTTTTAAAACTTGCAGATCTTGTTTTTGAAAGAGAATTATTAAACGAAGATGGTATACTAATTATAGAACATTCTAAACATACCGATTTAACTAAACACCCAAAACATAGCTATGATAAACGTTACGGAGGTAACGTATTTAGTTTTTTTGAAATAGAAACAGAATAAAATAAAAAAGACCGCTAATTAGCGGTCTTTTTTATTTTATTAAGAGTACATTTTTTGTCTCAATTCTTTTATTTTGGGATCATTTAAATAATCATCGAAAGTTGAATATTTATCAATAACACCTTTTGGGGTAATTTCAATAATTCTATTAGCAACTGTTTGTGCAAACTCATGATCGTGTGTTGAAAACAATACCGTTCCTTTAAAGTTTATTAACGAGTTATTTAATGCTTGAATTGATTCTAAATCTAAGTGATTCGTTGGCTCATCTAACATAACAATATTAGCACGAGTCATCATCATACGAGATAACATACAACGTACTTTCTCCCCTCCTGATAAAACATTACTTTTCTTTAATGCTTCTTCTCCAGAAAAAATCATTTTACCTAAGAAACCTCTTAAAAAAACTTCTTCTCTCTCCTCTTCAGTTTGAGCGTATTGACGTAACCAGTCAACTAAGTTTAACTCTCCATTTTGAAAAAACGAAGAATTATCTGCTGGTAAATATGATTGTGTTGTAGTTACACCCCAAGAATATTTTCCTGAATCTGCTTCTACATTTCCTGAAATTACTTGATAAAACTCAGATACTGCCTTAGAACTTTTAGATATAATAGCTACTTTGTCACCTCTATTTAAATTAATATCTACATTAGAAAATAAAGCTTCTCCTTCGAAAGATTTAGATAAACCTTCTATATTTAAAATTTGATCTCCCGCTTCTCTATCTCTTTCAAAAATAATTGCTGGATAGCGACGTGATGATGGTTTAATCTCGTCTACATTTAATTTTTCAATCATTTTTTTACGAGAAGTAGCTTGTTTAGATTTTGCTACGTTCGCAGAAAAACGACGGATAAACTCTTCTAATTCTTTCTTTTTATCTTCTGCTTTTTTATTTTGTTGTGCTCTTTGTTTAGCCGCTAACTGAGAAGATTCGTACCAGAAAGTATAGTTTCCTGAAAAGTGGTTAATCTTTCCAAAATCAATATCAGAAATATGTGTACAAACTGCATCTAAAAAGTGACGGTCGTGTGATACTACAATTACTGTATTGTCATAATTTGCTAAGAAATTTTCTAACCAAGCAATAGTTTCAAAATCTAAATCATTGGTAGGCTCATCCATAATTAATACATCAGGATTCCCAAATAAACACTGTGCTAATAACACACGTACTTTTTTCTTAGAATCTAAATCTGCTAATAACGTGTAGTGATCCTCTTCTTTTATACCAAGGTTTGATAACATTGTAGCTGCAGAAGAATCGGCATTCCAACCATCCATTTCTTCAAAACGAACTTGTAACTCACCTATTTTCTCAGCATTTTCATCAGTATAATCTGCATATAATGCATCGATTTCAGATTTTATTTTATGCAATTCTTTATTCCCCATCAATACAGCTTCTAATGCTGTATACTCATCAAAAGCGTAATGATCTTGTGTTAAAACCGACATTCTCTTACCTGGTTCTAAATGTACATGACCAGAAGTAGCGTCTTGTTTTCCTGATAAAATTTTTAAAAAGGTAGATTTTCCTGCTCCATTTGCTCCGATAATTCCGTAGCAATTTCCTTGTGTAAACTTAGTATTTACTTCATCAAATAAAACACGCTTCCCAAACTGAACTGATAAATTAGAAACTGATAACATTTATAACTATTTAAATTTCGTGCAAAAGTATAAAATATACTCATTTAAAAAGAATTTGCATGAAAATATTTAGCTTCTTACATTTGATGCTTTTTAATTCTTTTAACAACGAATTAACAAGTATATTATAAAGAGATAGCTATTTTTGAAGTCTATATCTTAGTATAGGTAATAACATATAAATGACTAGATTATTTTCCCTTCTTATATTAATAATTTTTATCGGTTGTAATAATACCGACAAACCCAAATCTACTTGTTTTGGCGGTAAAATTATTAATCCAAAATGTAGTTATGTTACCTTATCTGATAACTATAGCTTTAACGATACAATTTACCTAAATAAAGACAATACTTTTCTTGGGTCTTATAAAGAATTTAAAGAAGGTTTATATTTATTTGAACATGGACCTGAACACCAATATGTTTATTTAAAACCTAATGACAGCCTTCTATTTAGATTAAATACATGGAATTTTGATGAAACTTTAGTTTTTAGTGGACTTAATTCTGATAGAAATAATATTTTAATTGAATCTTTTTTACAATCTGAAAGAGATAGTAAAGAAATTTCTAAATTTTATAATTTATCGCAAAAAGATTTCTTAGCTAAAATGGACTCTATAAAAAGTGTTAAGCAAGTTATTTTAGATAATTATAAATATAGAACTAATGAAGATTCTGAAGAGTTTTTAAAAATATTAGATATTTCTTTATTTTACCCTATTTATAATAAGCTAGAAAAATATGCTGCACAAAATTTTACTAGAAAAGAATCTGAAAAACTAGCTGCTTCGTACTTTGATTATCGTCATAAAGCAAATGTAAGTAGAGATTCTTTAATGTTTTTCGGACCTTATTATCGTTTTATTATAGAAAAACTTTATAATGATGTTTATCAAAAAAATATAGAAAATAATAACCCTACAAATTTTACGGTTGATCTATTAAATAATATTGATTCTAAAATATCTTCTGAAGAAATAAAAAACAAATTATTGTACAATACACTTGTTCGTCATTTTTTTAAAGAACCTAAAACAATAAGTAAAAGCAATGCTTTTTTTACTTTTTTTAAGTTAAATACTAATATTGAACAGAAAAAAAACATTCAAAGATTAGCTAATGACATTAAGTTATTAAATGAGGGCGAAAAATTACCTCCTTTTAACCTAATAGATTCAAACGGAAAAACAAAGAATATTTCTGAAATTACTAAATCTAAAAGTTCGGTAATATTATTTAAAAATTATACCCATGCTTCAGATGAATGGGTCTCCTCAAGAATTAATTACTTAATAAAAAATAATCCTCAAATTACATTTGTTGTTATTAATTTATGTAATTCATCTAAAAGATATACTAAAAACGTTAATCTAAAATACCAATACAAACTGACTAAGCAAAGTGATGTTTGTAACTACTCATCAAGTAAATTCCCTAGAATGGTGTTAGTTGATAAAAAAGGTATTATTAAAACTGGCTACACCAGCTTATCTTCTAAAGACATAGAGTTACAAATCAATGATTTACAAAAAAAATAATTTATTCTATTTTATTTAATGTACCTTTGCCCGATTTTATTTTCGAAATAAATAAAATTATAGATTATAACTACCAGATTATTAGTAAAATAATCTATTGTCCAAAATTAAGAATCAGGTTTACAGATACTGGCGTCTGTGAATCTAAAAGAACACAGACGTAATATGTCAACATTTTTAGATTTAGGCTTAAAAGAGCCTATAAACAAAGCATTAACAGATTTAGGTTATGAAAAACCTACTGTAATTCAAGAAAAAGCAATTCCTCAAATTATTTCTTCTACTGAAGATTTAAAAGCATTCGCACAAACAGGAACAGGTAAAACCGCTGCATTTAGTTTACCAATTATCGAACAAATTAATAGTTCTGATAAAAATGTTCAAGCAATTATTTTATCTCCTACTCGTGAATTAGCTGTTCAAATAGGAAATAATATTAAAGAATTTTCTAAATACATACCAGATTTAAAAGTAGTAACTGTGTATGGAGGTTCTAATATTGAAGAACAAATTAGAGGTTTAAAAAGAGGTGCACAAATAGTAGTTGGAACTCCAGGTAGAACTGTAGATTTAATAAACCGTAGAGCTTTAAAATTAGGAAACGTAAAGTGGTTAGTTTTAGATGAGGCTGATGAAATGCTTAACATGGGGTTCAAAGATGAGCTTGATAAAGTATTAGATGCTACTCCAGAAACTAAACAAACCTTATTATTCTCAGCAACTTTCCCTCGTGAGGTAGAAGCAATTGCTAGAAACTATATGACAAATCCTGTTGAAATTACATCAGGAGAAAAAAATCAAGGGTCAGACAATGTAACTCACGAATATTATTTAGTTACTGAAAGAACACGTTATCCTGCCTTAAAAAGAATAGCAGATGTAAATACTAATATTTACGCTATTATTTTCTGTAGAACACGTAGAGAAACTCAAGAAGTAGCAAATAACCTTATTAAAGATGGTTATAGCGCAGATGCTTTACACGGAGATTTGTCTCAAGCTCAAAGAGATAGTGTTATGGGTAAATTCCGTAAAAAAACTATCCAAATATTAGTAGCAACAGATGTTGCGGCACGTGGTATTGATGTTACTGATTTAACGCACGTTATCAACCACAAATTACCAGATCAGATCGAAAACTATAATCACCGTAGTGGTAGAACTGGTAGAGCTGGTAACAAAGGTATCTCTGCTGTATTAGTAAATAATAAAGAAAAAGGTAGATTACGTGTTATAGAACGCATTATTAAAAAGAAGTTTGTAGCAACTAAAGTACCTACTGGTAAAGAAATATGTCAAAATCAATTAATGCACTTAATTGATAAGGTTCAAAACATTGAAGTTAACAACGAGCAAATTGAAGAGTTCTTACCTAGTATTTATGAAAAACTAGAAGGTTTAACAAGAGAAGAATTAATTCAAAAATTTGTTTCTTTAGAGTTCAATTCTTTCTTAACATACTATAATAAATCAGCAGATTTAAACGATTTATCATCATCTAGAGATAGTTCTAGAGGAAGAGCAAGAGATGAAAATATGACTCGTTTCTTCATTAATTTAGGAAGAAAAGATAAATTAAATCCAGCTTCATTAATTGGTTTAATAAACGATCAAAAAATTGCTGATAAAATTGAAATCGGAGCAATTGATATTCTAGATACTTTCTCTTTCTTTGAAATTGACAAGAACTTTGAAAAAGAAACATTAGATGCTTTTGGTGCTAATGACCCTGATTTTAACGGAAGATCTGTTAATATTGAAATCACCAAATCTAACCGCGGCGGTGGCGGTGGTAGAGGCGGAAGAAAACCACGTAGAAATGGCGGTAGTGGCGGATTCAAAGGAAGAAGAAGCGGCGGAAATGATAGAGGAGGTTCTAGAGACTCAAACAGGAGTGATTCTAGAAGACGTAGCGACAGCAGTGATTCATCTAGAAGGAGTGATAATAAATCTTCAGCAGGATTCGGTAGAAAGCGTAGAAGAGATTAATAACTCACTTTATAAAACAAAAAACAGCTCAATTGAGCTGTTTTTTTATGACACTATCCTAAAATCTGTGTAAGTAAAAACTCAGGGTTAGATTATTTATAGT
>CAZCHR010000108.1:0-8588 GCA_964498665.1 uncultured Tenacibaculum sp.
TCAAAACCAACAGGTTAAGAAGACTTTAAGTGAGCCCTGGAGGATTCGAACCTCCGACCGCCTCCTTAGAAGGGAGGTGCTCTATCCAGCTGAGCTAAGAGCCCGTAGTTTTTATGTTTCTACGAAAACAGTGTCGGGGTGGCAGGATTCGAACCTGCGACCTCCTCGTCCCAAACGAGGCGCGATGACCGGGCTACGCTACACCCCGAGTGCAATTTGCGGAGAGACAGGGACTCGAACCCTGGCGACAGTTACCCGTCGACAGATTAGCAATCTGCTGCATTACCACTCTGCCACCTCTCCTTTGGACAAGAATTCAAAAATCTAAATTCTCAATTGCGAGTGCAAATATATACTGATTAAACATATCTAACAAACCTTTTTATTATTTTTTTTCGTTAATCTGGATACTCAACACGTAAGTGATAGATATTCATTAATTTACTTTTAATAATTTTTTTAATTTTTTCTATTTCCCTAAAAGTAATATCTGAATTTTGGAACTGATTATCGTTTTTTTGCTTCTCAATAATCTTATCAATAAGAATATCTATAGATTGAGCTGTTGGCTTTTTTAAACTCTTAGAAGCTGCCTCTGCTGCATCACACATCATTAAAATTGCTGTTTCTTTTGAAAAAGGTATAGGTCCTTGATATTGAAAACTCTTTTTATCTACAGAAACTTCCTCTTCACTATTCTCAACTTCTTTTTTATAAAAATAATATGTAACGTTTGTACCGTGATGCGTTCTTATAAAATCAATAATTCTATCTGGTAATTTATGTTTTTTTGCTAATTCTATACCGTTAATTACATGATCTAAGATTATTCGAGCGCTATCTCTTGGTTCTAAATCATTGTGAGGATTTACTCCTGTTGATTGATTTTCTGTAAAATACATAGGGTTTACCATTTTACCTATATCATGATATAATGCTCCTGTTCTAACCAACATTGAATTTGCTCCTATTTCATTAGCTGCGGCTTCTGCTAAATTTGCAACTTGCATTGAATGCTGAAAAGTTCCTGGTGCCTTTTCATTCAAATCTCTTAATAATTTAGAATTTGTATTTGACAATTCTAATAAAGTTACATCAGATACTAAACCAAAGAGTTTTTCATAGAAATAAATAAAAAATACAGCTAAAAATGATAACATTCCATTTGCCGCGAATAACCCAAAATACAACCAATTAACACTATCTGCATTTCCTTCTTTTAAAATAGAAAATGCAAAATATGTTATCATGTATATCAAAGTAATTTGACCTATAGATATAAACAAACTAGCTCGCTTATATAATTCTGATACTGTTAATATTGTTACAATTCCCGCTATAATATTTAGATAAATAAACTCGAAACTATTTGGGACTATAAACCCTAGCAAAAGCACTGTTAAAACATGTGTAAACAAACCTAAACGAGCATCGAAAAAAGCTTTTAAAACTATTGGAAGAATACTTAAGGGAACAACATATAAATATTCTGAATTATACTTAACAACGATTGTTTGTACAAAAATCATCAAGAAAATATTAAAAAAGATAAATGTTACTTTATTGTTATCTTTAAAAATATCAACTCTATATTTTTCTAAAAAAAGCAATAACATCAATAATGCTAATGCAACCAAAATCGTATATCCAAAAATAATCCAATTATAATTCGATTTAGTCCAAGTTTGAGAACCAGATGCCAATTCATAAGATTTTAAAACATTTAAGTTTTTACCCTCAATGATATCCCCTTTTGAAATAATCAATTCACCTTTTGATACTTTTCCTTTTGCATTTGAAATATTCTTTAATGCTTCATTTAATTCTTTCTCACTATATTTCTTATCATAAGTTACATTTGGTTTTAGAGTCTCAGATAAAACACTTAAAATTATTCGTTGTTGATCTGCCTCTAAAGTCTGTACATTCCTATTTACAAAACTTAATATATCTATTGATTTAATCAATTTAGAAAAAGAAAAATCATCTATTGAATTCCCTTTTCTTAAAATAATTATTTCCGTTTTTTTTGCCTTAGAAACACTTATATCATCAATAAATCCAATTTTATAAACATCTTTAATAATTTTTTCTCCTGTATTATTTAAAAGATTATTATTTGAATTAGATAAAGAATCTAAGTTTTCAATTTTTGCAGCAAAATCTTTAAGAACATCTTCTTTAACTTCTGTATCAACTACAAAATATTTTTTTACATTATCTTGAATTTCTTTAGTCTCTATTTCTATCTCTTTATTAGTTTTTTGGATAGCAAAATCAAAAGGAGCATATAAATTATCATACAACCATGGTTTACCTTGACTAAAATCATATTTAAATTGACCGCCCTTTGGAAACAAATAAACTATAGATACAACAGCTATTAAAAACAATAATACTTTATATATTATTGCGTTATTTTTATATAATTTATTGATAAAATCGTTCATTTTTAACTTTTAAAAATGTAAATATAACCTTTATCTATTATTTGAGTACTTGTTATAAAATGGTTATTTTCGCAACACAAATTTTAATACAATACACTCAATATATGAAAGAAGTAGTTATAGTATCTGTTGCAAGAACTCCAATAGGAAGCTTTTTAGGAACTTTATCAACTATACCTGCACCAAAATTAGGTGCAGTAGCAATTAAAGGAGCTTTAGATAAAATTAATCTTAACCCAGAATTGGTTGAAGAAGTTTTTATGGGTAATGTTGTTTCTGCTGGTTTAGGTCAAGCACCTGCAAGACAAGCAGCTATTTTTGCTGGAATTCCTGACACTGTTCCTTGTACTACAGTTAATAAAGTTTGTTCTTCTGGTATGAAGTCTATAATGTTAGCAGCTCAAGCAATTGCTTTAGGAGATGCTGAAATCGTTGTAGCTGGAGGTATGGAAAACATGAGTATGATTCCTCATTATCAACACGCACGTTCTGCTACTAAATTTGGACCAGTAAAAATGGAAGACGGTATGCAAAGAGATGGATTGGTAGATGCTTACGAAAAAGTAGCTATGGGTGTTTGTGCAGATGAATGCGCTACTGAATATAAATTTTCTCGAGAAGATCAGGATGCCTTCGCTATAGAATCTTACAATCGTTCTGCTAAAGCTTGGAGCGAAGGTAAATTCGCAGATGAAGTTGTTCCTGTTGAGATTCCTCAACGTCGCGGAGAACCAATTATTTTTTCTGAAGATGAGGAATATAAGAATGTAAAGATGGAAAAAATTCCAGCTTTACGTGCTGCTTTTACTAAAGAAGGAACAGTAACTGCTGCCAATGCCTCAACCATTAATGATGGTGGAGCTGCTTTAGTATTAATGTCAGCTGATAAAGCCGCTGAATTAGGAATTACTCCATTAGTAAAAATTAAAGGATATGCAGATGCAGCTCACGAACCAAAATGGTTTACTACCGCTCCTGCAAAGGCTTTACCTAAAGCTTTAGCAAAAGCTGGTATTTCTATTAATGACGTGGATTATTTCGAGTTGAACGAAGCTTTTTCAGTAGTAGGTTTAACTAATATGAAAATATTAGGTTTATCTTCTAATAATGTAAACGTAAATGGTGGTGCTGTTTCTTTAGGACATCCATTAGGTGTTTCTGGAGCAAGAATTATTATAGCTTTAACATCTATATTAAAACAAAATAATGCTAAAATTGGTGCTGCCGGAATTTGTAATGGTGGTGGTGGTGCAAGTGCTATGGTAATCGAAAGAGTTTAATTTTTAATAAGTATTATTGATGCCTTTCGGAATTTGTAATTTAAGTATTGTTCCCCTTAGACTTGAGCCTTCTGATGCATCAGAAATGGTAAATCAAGTAGTTTTTGGCGAACATTTTGAAGTTTTAGAAAAAGCCAAGAAATGGAGTAAAATCCGTTTAAATTTTGATGGTTACGAAGGTTATATTGACAATAAACAGTATGCAGAAATCTCTCAAAAAGATCATTTAACTTTATCTAATGAAGACAAGAATTATGCTGGAGAATTAATTGACTTTATAACTGACAACAACAATAATCTAACAACAATTCCTCTAGGTGCAAATTTACCTTTTTTCAATAAAAACGGCATTAAAATAAATAATACTTCATACTTATATGAAGGTAAAACTTACAGTAAACAATTGCCAAAATCAGCTATAATTGAAATAGCATTTATGTTTTTAAACGTACCTTATCTATGGGGAGGTAAATCCCCTTTTGGTATAGATTGTTCTGGTTTTACACAAACTGTATATAAATTATGTGGCTATAATCTTTTAAGAGATGCAAAACAACAAGCTACACAAGGTGAAGTTTTAAGTTTTATAGAAGAAAGTGAACCTGGAGATTTAGCTTTTTTCGACAATAATGAAGGAATTATAACACATGTTGGTATTATAATGAATGATTATAATATTATACACGCTCATGGTAAAGTACGTATTGATAAATTGGATCATAGTGGAATTTACAATGTAGACACTCAACAACACTCTCACAAATTAAGAGTTATCAAACGATTTATTTAATAATAAAAAAAACCGAAACTATTAAGTTTCGGTTTTTTTATTTATAGAATTCTAAAATTATTTCATAGATTTATATAAATCTCTATATTTCTTAGATTGATCTTCCATCTCTAAAACTTCATATAAATTCATTAAAGTTTTAACAGTATCAATACTTCTATTTAATCCATCTGCTTTTTCTAAAAAAGGTAAAGCTTCTTTATATACTTCCTTTTGCTGTAAAGCTAATTCATCATACTTCTTAAAATTAGATAAATTTTTATTCATCTCTTCTACAATTGATTTATCTTTATCCAATACTACCACTGCTAAATTCATATAAGCATCAGCATAATCAGGTTTTAATTCAGTAGCTTTTTGATAATACTTTTTAGCATCATCCATTCTTCCTTGATTAAAATTAACCACACCTAAATTATAATATAATGTTGGATTTTCAGGGTCTAATGCTACAGCTTCACTCATTAACTCTCCAAATTTATCCATCTTACCAAGCTTTATATACATATCTGCTTCGTTTAAAAGTAAGTTTAAATCTTTTGGATTTGCTTTTCTTGCCTCTGCAAGAGCAGTAATAGCTTCATCTGTTTTTCCTTGCTCTTTCAATAATAAAGCAATGTTTTTAACTATTGTTGCCGTTTTAGATTCTGATGATTTTGTTTCAGGCTTTAAATAATTACCAGTTTTAACCATTAAATCCCTTTGTTGTTTAGATCCTAAATCTTCAACTTTACCTGTTGCTTTATTAGTAGCTACATATTGAGTTTCAATACCTGTATATCCAATTTTTCTTAGTTCTTTATAATAACTGATTGCAGTATCATACTCTTTCGCTTGTGTTGCAGAAATAGCTGCGTTATATACATAAGAAGTATCTTTAGGACTTAGTTTATATGTTAGATAAAAACTCTCAGCAGCGTTTTTATAATCTTTTTTATTATTATATAAATCAACAGCTTTATTTGAAACTTCTTGAATCATTTTATTCATGATTAATTCCATATCTGCTGAGTATTTAGTTTTACCCATTTTTTTCAACGAAGTAAGAGCTTCTGCCGCATTTTTATAATCTTTCTTTGCAGATAAAGCCTTACCTTTTAAAAAGTAAAATTTAGATTTATATTTATCCTGACCATTTGCAACTACAGATTCTTCAATAGAGCCTAAAGCTGTAAGTGCTGATGTAAAATCTTGTTTTTTTATTGCTTTTTCTGCTGCTTTTAATTCAGACTTTTGAGCCATTAATCCTAATGACATAAATCCTAGTGAAAGAGCTAATATTTGTTTTTTCATTTTGTATTGTTTTATTTATTCTTGTTCTTGACTTTCGTTAGTATCATTTTCAATTTCCGTGCCATTTTCGTTTTCCTCTTCTTCTTCATGCTTAACTTTAGCAACTGCAGCAATACTATCTGTATCTTTAATATTAATCAATCGAACACCTTGAGTTGCACGTCCCATAACACGTAGATCTTCAACTGCCATACGAATTGTTAATCCTGACTTATTAATAATCATTAAATCATTTGAATCATCAACATTTTTAATAGCTACTAATTCACCTGTCTTATCTGAAATATTTAAAGTTTTAACACCTTTCCCTCCTCTATTAGTAATACGGTAATCTTCTAATTTAGATCGTTTTCCGTATCCTTTTTCTGAAACCACTAAAATATTACTATCCATATCGTTTACAGCAACCATACCTATTACTTCATCTTTATCATGAGATAAAGTAATACCTCTAACACCCGAGGCTGTTCTACCCATAGGGCGGGTTTTAGCTTCTTCAAAACGAATAGACTTACCTGATTTTAATGCTAACATTACTTGACTATCTCCAGTAGTTAATTTTGCCTCTAATAACTCATCTCCTTCTTTAATAGTTATTGCATTAATCCCATTAGTTCTTGGTCGAGAATACTGTTCTAAAGGAGTTTTTTTAACTTTTCCTTTTTTAGTAGCCATTATCACATAATGACTATTAATGTAATCTTCGTCTTTTAAATCTTGAGTTACTAAGAATGCTTTTACTTTATCGTCTTGTTCGATATTGATTAAGTTTTGCATCGCTCTACCTTTTGTATTCTTTCCTCCTTCAGGGATTTCATACACACGCATCCAAAACACTTTTCCTTTTTGCGTAAAGAACATCATATATTGATGATTTGTACCAACAAATAAATGCTCTAAGAAATCTTGATTACGAGTAGTTGCTCCTTTTTGTCCACGTCCTCCTCTATTCTGAACTTTATATTCATCTAAATTTGTACGCTTTACATATCCTGCATGAGATATTGTAACCACAACTTTAGAGTTAGGAATCATATCTTCAATACGCATATCACCTCCTGCATATTCTATAACCGAACGACGATCATCTCCATACTTATCTCTAATATGAATTAATTCATCAGTAATAATTTGATAACGTCTAGATTCATTTGATAAAATATCTTTTAAATCTGCAATCGTTTTCATTATCTCATCATACTCAGCACGCAATTTATCTTGTTCTAGTCCTGTTAACTGACGTAAACGCATTTCTACAATTGCTTTTGCCTGAATCTCTGTCAATTCAAAACGTTCAATTAATTTAGCTCTTGCTTCATCTGCATTACTAGATCCACGAATAATCGCAATTACTTCATCTATATTATCAGACGCAATAATTAAACCTTCTAATATGTGCGCTCTTGCTTCTGCTTTCTTTAATTCAAATTCTGTTCTACGAACAACAACTTCATGTCTATGTTCTACAAAATAATGAATTAATTGTTTTAAATTTAACTGTTCTGGACGTCCGTTTACTAATGCAATATTATTTACACTAAACGACGTTTGCAACTGTGTATATTTAAATAGTTTATTTAAAACTATATTAGGAATTGCATCACGCTTTAAAACGTATACAATACGCATTCCTTTTCTATCTGATTCATCACGAATATTAGAAATTCCTTCTAATTTTTTATCATTAACTAATTCAGCAGTTTTTTTAATCATTTCTGCTTTGTTAACTTGATAAGGAATCTCTGTTACAATAATACATTCGCGTCCTTTAACTTCTTCTATTGTCGCTTTAGCACGCATTACGATACGACCACGCCCAGTATGAAAAGCATCTTTTACACCATCATACCCATAAATTGTACCTCCAGTAGGAAAATCTGGTGCTTTGATGTGTTGCATTAACTCATCAATTTCAATATCTCTATTTTGAATATAAGCAATAGTTCCATTTACAACCTCTGTTAAGTTATGAGGTGCCATATTAGTTGCCATACCTACAGCAATACCAGATGCTCCGTTTACTAACAAATTAGGTATACGAGTTGGTAAAACTGTTGGCTCTTGTAAAGTATCATCAAAATTTAATTTATGATCTACAGTATCTTTTTCAATATCAGCTAACATATCTTCTGATATTTTTTGCATCCTAACCTCTGTATAACGCATTGCTGCAGGTGAATCACCATCAACAGAGCCAAAGTTACCCTGACCATCTACCATCATGTAACGCACACTCCAATTCTGTGCCATACGAACCATAGAATCATAAACCGAAGTATCTCCATGCGGGTGATACTTACCTAATACTTCCCCAACAATTCTTGCTGACTTTTTATATGCTCCTGTAGCTTTAATTCCTAATTCGTGCATTCCAAACAAAACCCTTCTATGTACTGGTTTTAAACCATCTCTTACATCTGGTAATGCTCTTGATACAATTACCGACATTGAATAATCAATGTAAGCCGATTTCATTTGTTCTTCAATGTTGATAGGAATCAACTTTTCGCCATCTGCCATATATATTTTTTTAAAATATTAGTACTCATTTTCGTCAAAAAAGTGAATTTTACACATGATAAAACTCACTTTTAAAATACTCTTAAAAAAAGCGTATTTTCTAAAACATTGCAAGATACTACAATACCTATTTATACACAAAAAATATCCTTACTCTTTTAACTCTACTTATTAACAATTTCAGTGTTTTTTAAACATTATTCAACCTTAATATTACCCACTAAAAACTATTGGCATCTTTTTTGTTATTTTTAA
>CAZCHR010000109.1:0-8429 GCA_964498665.1 uncultured Tenacibaculum sp.
ATCAAACGATTAAAACTAATCAACTCTCTTTTTATTAATCGAACTCAGGTAAATAAGATTATTGAGAGTAGTATCGCTATCATATTTTTATTAATTTAAATATTTTTTCATTCTGTTTTTTTGTAATAAAATCTGGAGTTAACTTTAAAAACAGATTTCGTATACCTATTAATATAGGGTTTTTAAGATGCGATATTTCACCTATATTCCAACTCATTTTTACTATTGAATGTGTTTTTTTTATTCTTAATCTTTTAAACTGATCAAAAGCTGTATTAATATCATATTTACTTAAACACTCTGATATTGTATATGCATCTTCAATAGCTTGACACGCTCCTTGTCCCATATTTGGTGTAGCAGCATGAGCAGCATCTCCAATTAAACAAATGTTTTTTTTATACCAATTTTTATTCGGCTTTAAATCTGATATTTCAGCAGTATTTATTTGTTGTTTGTTAGTGGATTTTATTAAGTTTTTTATAACAGGATTAAATTCGCTGTAATATTCATTTAATTTATCAACTGTAAATTCATTTTTACTTTGATTAAATGTTTTTAAAGCATACCAATAAACTGTCTCATCTGAAATTTGAACAAATCCAAAACGCCCAGATTTATCCCAAGCTTCATTAAGTTCATTCTTGTATTTTGTAGGTAAATCATATTTAACAACTCCTCTCCAGCATATTTGATTTGCTTTTCTAATATTATTATTTAAAAACAATTCTTTTCTTATAGTTGAATTGATACCATCGGCAGCTATAATAACAGCCGATTGAATCTGTTTGTTGTCATTAAAATTAAGTTGATAACCATCTTCTTTTTTTGTTATAGATATAAGCTTATGGTTTGTTTTTATTTTGGTTGTTTTTAATTTATCAATTAATATTTGTTGTAATTCACCTCTATGTATTGCTATGTTTTTAGTGTTATATTTTTCTTCGAATGAAGATAAATTTATATGTGAAAGTGTTGATAAATTTGCTTTAGTTACTCTCATTGATGAAACATTATTTCCATGCTCTTCAATTATTTTTCGTAAACCCAATTTATCATAAACTTGCATAGCGTTATTTGCTAAAATAATACCTGCTCCTACAGGTTTTATTTCTTTTGCTTGTTCGAATATTCTTATTTTAAAACCTTTTTTTTCAAGTGCTATAGCAGTTGTTAATCCACCTATTCCTGCACCTATTATATCTACAGTCATAATTTTAATTTAGTACAAATGTACTAAATTAAAATGAAATTGTACAAGCGTACTAATAATTATATATTTGTAATATGAGTAAAACAAAAAAGTTAATTTTAGAAAAATCATTAGAACTCTTTAATAGCAAAGGAATATCAAATGTGTCATTAAGAGATATTGCTGATAAATCTGATATTAGTATTGGTAATTTACAATATCACTTCAAGAAAAGAAAATATGTAATAGAGAGCCTATATTTTCAATTAGTAAATGAAATTGATAATGTAATTTTTATTAATGAAGAAAGTTTATTAAAATCATTTTTCCTTATTTCAACTAAGATGCTAACGATGTTTTTTGAGTATCGTTTTTTTCTATTAGATTTTGTTTTTATTATAAGAAATAATGAAAAAATTAGAAATCATTATTCTGAACTTTCTAAAAAGAGAGAAAAAGAATTTTTAACAATAGCTAATATTTTTATTGAAAACGATGTTTTTCGAAAAGAAATATTAAAAAATGAATATTATGGTTTGTATAAAAGAACTGAAGTTATTAGTAATTTTTGGTTTTCTACAATTTTGATTCAGAATAATAAACTTTCTCTAAAGGCTATTAATGAATATTCTTTTTTAGTAAGTCAAAGTATTTACCCTTATTTAACAAATAAAACCAAAGAGGAATATAAATCAATTTTTAATTCTCAATTTATCTAATCATTCATGTTAAAAATATTAAAAAATGATATAACAAAAAAAGACCGTCAAAAATTAATTTGACGATCTTTAAACAAACAACTAAATTCTAAAACCTATAAATTTTATAGAAAATTTTTAAAAATAGCTTTTTAATAATTACACAATAAAAACAAAAGCTATTTTAATATTATTTAGAAGCAGTATTTATTCTCTGCTTTTAATTTTTCTGCAATCGTGTTACGTAACTCAACGACGTTAGGGTAGTTAGCATATTTTGTAAAACGCTTAAGTCCCATTAACATCATACGTTGCTCATCACCTTCAGCGAAAGAAACAATTCCTTCTTTAGCATTTTTGATAATTACGTCTACTGCGTTGTATAAATATAATTGAGTCATAGCAATTTGCTCTTTTTGAGAAGCTTCACCGGAACGCTTAGCATTCTTTTCAGTTCTTAAAATAGCAGATTCTGCCATATATACTTTAATTAAAATATTAGAAGCAGCATTTAATAATTGTTGATGTTGCTCTAATTCTGTTCCGTATTTTTGAATTGCACCACCGGCAACCATTAAGAATACTTTTTTAAGCTTTGCGATGATTTCTTTTTCTTCAGCAAATAACTCAGAGTAGTCTGGAGTATCGAAAGAAGGAATACCTAACAATTCATTACCAACAGCAGTTGCTGGTCCTAATAAATCAACATGACCTTTCATAGCTTTTTTAACTAACATACCTACTGATAATAAACGATTAATTTCGTTAGTTCCTTCGTAAATACGAGCAATACGAGCATCTCTCCAAGCAGATTCCATTGGAGTTTCTTCAGAGAATCCCATTCCTCCAAAAATTTGAATTCCTTCATCAGCACAAGATTGTACGTCTTCAGAAACAGCAACTTTTAAGATAGAACATTCAATAGCATATTCTTCAACACCTTTTAACTCAGCATCTTGATGAGTACTTCCTTCAGACTCACGAATAGCAATACGATCTTCAATATTTTTAGCAGCTCTATACGATGCAGATTCACCAACATATGCATTGGTAGCCATTTCAGCTAATTTCATTTTAATAGCCCCAAACTCAGCAATAGGAGTTTTAAATTGCTTACGTTCTGTAGCGTATTGTGTAGCGTAAGTAATAACTCTTCTTTGAGAGTCTAAACAAGCAGCAGCTAATTTAATACGACCTACGTTTAATGCGTTCATTGCAATTTTAAATCCACCACCACGAGTAGATAACATATTTTCTACTGGTACTAATGTATCGCTAAAGAAAACTTGACGCGTAGAAGATGCACGAATACCTAGTTTGTGTTCTTCTTCACCTAAAGTTACTCCGTTAGGATTGTTTTTATCATATTCTAAAATGAATCCTGTAATATTTTTATCATCACCAATACGAGCAAAAACGATAAAGATTTCAGCAAAACCTGCATTCGAAATCCACATTTTTTGTCCGTTAATTTTATAATGCTTTCCGTCTTCAGTTAACTCAGCAGTAGTTTTACCAGAGTTAGCATCCGACCCTGCTCCTGGTTCAGTTAAACAGTAAGCACCAAAACGCTCACCCATTGCTAAAGCAGGAACAAATTTTTGTTTTTGTTCTTCGGTACCATATAAAGTAATTGGCATAGTACCAATACCTGTATGTGCACCAAAAGCAGTACTAAAAGAACCTGTTCCACTTGAAATATAATCACAAGTCAACATAGTAGAAACGAATCCCATTCCTAATCCGCCATAAGCTTCAGGAACAGCTACACCTAAGAAACCTAACTCACCAGCTTTACGCATCGTTTCTTCAGTTAAAGCATAATCTTTCTTTTCAAAACGTTCTTTATGAGGGATGATTTCACGGTTGTTAAATTCTTTAACCGCTTCTTTCATCATATTTTGCTCTTCAGAAAAATCTTCTGGAGTAAAAACGTCTTCACACTTTGTTTCTTTTACAAGGAATTGTCCTCCTCTTAATAAATCTGCCATTTTTGTTTGTTTTTTGTTAGTTTAAGAATTCGAAAATACCTGCAGCACCTTGTCCAGTTCCTACACACATAGTTACCATACCGTATTTTCCTTGCATATTGCGCTTGCGCATTTCGTCGAATAACTGAACCGATAATTTAGCTCCAGTACATCCTAATGGGTGTCCTAATGCAATCGCTCCACCATTTACGTTAATGATGTCAGCATCTAATCCTAATTCTCTAATTACAGCTAATGATTGAGAAGCAAATGCTTCATTCAATTCAATTAAGCTAATATCTTCTTGTTTTAATCCTGCTTGTTTTAATGCTTTTGGAATAGCAGCTACAGGTCCGATTCCCATAATTCTAGGAGGAACACCAGCGGCAGCATAACTAACCATACGAGCAATAGGTTTTATGTTTAATTCCTTAACCATATCCTCGCTCATCACCATTAAGAAAGCAGCTCCATCACTTGTTTGCGATGAGTTACCAGCAGTAACACTACCACCTGCAGCAAATACTGGTTTTAAACGTTGTAACCCTGCAATATTAGATCCTTTACGAGGTCCTTCATCTTTTGTTACTGTATATTCCCTTGTTGCACGCTTTCCTTTAGCATCAACATATGTTTCTTCAACTTTAATTGGTACTATTTGATCTTGAAAACGATTTTCTTCTTGTGCTTTTAATGCTTTTAAATGCGATTGTAACGCAAATTCATCTTGATCTTCACGAGAAATGTTGTATTTCTGAGCTACCTCTTCGGCAGTATTTCCCATTCCCCAGTAATAATCTGCATGACCAGCAGCAACTGTATCGTAGTTTAATTCTGGTTTAAATCCTGTCATAGGAACAGAACTCATACTTTCAGCTCCACCTGCAATAATACATTCAGCCATTCCTGATTGAATTTTTGCAACTGCCATACTTAAAGTTTCTATTCCTGAAGAACAAAAACGGTTTACAGTTACACCAGGTACATCTTCTGTTTTTAATCCCATTAAAGAGATTAAACGTGCCATATTTAATCCTTGAGATCCTTCTGGCATTGCATTACCAACGATAACATCATCAATACGACTTTTATCGAACTCTGGTAACTGCTCCATCATGTATGCGATAGTTTCAGCAGCTAATTCATCAGCTCTTTTAAATCTGAACGCACCTCTTTTAGACTTTGCTACGGCAGTTCTATATCCTTTTACTATATATGCTGTTTTCATCTTTTAGTTTCTTAATGGTTTACCAGTTTTTAACATGTGCTGAATACGCTCTAACGTTTTACGTTCTGTAGCTAAGCTTAAGAATGCTTCACGTTCAAGGTTTAATAAATACTGTTCAGAAACTTTTGTTGGTTCTGATAAATCTCCACCAGCCATTACATAGGCTAATTTATTTGCGATTTTCTGATCGTGTTCAGAAATAAATCTACTTGCTTGCATAGAATCGGTTGCTACCATAAATGCACCTAAAGCTTGTTTACCAAGAACTAATACATCGTCTTTACGAGTAGCAGGTTGAGTATAACCAGCTTCTGCCATTAACAATGCGTGTTTCTTAGCTTCAGCAATTTGACGCTCTCTGTTTACAACAACTACATCTTTACCTTTTTCTAATAAACCTAAGTCGAATGCTTCGTAAGCAGAAGTACCAACTTTAGCCATACCAATAGTTAAGAAGTATTCTTGTAGTACATTTAATTGTACATCACCTTTACGGAAAGTATCAGAAGCACGTAATGCCATTTCTTTAGAACCACCTCCACCAGGGATAACTCCAACTCCAAATTCTACTAATCCCATATAAGTTTCAGCAGCAGCAACAACTTTATCTGAGTGTAATGATAATTCACATCCACCACCTAAAGCCATTCCATGAGGAGCAGCAACTGTAGGAATTGCAGAGTAACGCATACGCATCATAGTATCTTGGAAATACTTGATAGCCATATTTAATTCGTCATACTCTTGCTCTACAGCCATCATAAAAATCATTCCGATATTAGCACCAACCGAGAAATTTGCTCCTTGGTTACCAATTACTAATCCTTGGAAATCTTTTTCAGCTAAATCAACTGCTTTGTTTAATCCCGCTAAAACATCTCCACCAATAGTGTTCATTTTAGATTGGAATTCACAGTTTAAGATTCCGTCTCCTAAATCTTCAATAACAACTCCTGAGTTTTTGAATACTTCGTTTGACTTACGGATATTGTCTAAGATGATAAATGAATCTTGACCTGGTTTTTTTGTTTGTGCTTTTTCTTGAACATCATAATAATATGTTGCTCCGTCTTTTACAGAATAGAAAGAAGTAGACCCTTTTGCTAGCATTTCAGTAACCCAAGCAGCTGGCTCTTTTCCTTCAGCTTTCATTAATTCGATACCTTTTTCTACACCTACAGCATCCCAAATTTCGAAAGGTCCATTTTCCCATCCGAAACCAGCTTTCATAGCATCGTCAATTTTATATAAATCGTCAGAAATTTCTGGAATTCTATTTTGAACATACGCAAACATTGCTGCGAAGTTTTTACGGTAGAATTCTCCCGCTTTATCTTTTCCACCAACTAATACTTTAAAACGATCAATTGGTTTATCTATAGTTTTTGTTAACTCTAAAGTAGCAAATTTTGCACGCTTTTTAGTACGATATTCCATCGTATCTAAATCTAACGATAAGATTTCTTTCTTTCCTTCAGCGTTTACTGATTTCTTGTAGAATCCTTGTTTTGTTTTACTACCTAACCATTTGTTTTCCATCATTGTATTGATGAAATCTGGTAATTTGAATAAATCGTGAGCTTCGTCGTTAGGACAGTTGTCATAAATACCATTAGCAACATGTACTAAAGTATCTAAACCTACCACATCAACAGTTCTAAAAGTTGCCGATTTAGGACGTCCGATTACTGGCCCTGTTAATTTATCAACTTCTTCAATAGTTAATCCTAATTCTTTTACTTGGTGGAATAACGATTGAATTCCGAAGATTCCAATTCTATTCCCAATAAAAGCAGGAGTATCTTTAGCTAATACAGAAGTTTTTCCTAAGAACTTAGAACCGTAATCCATTAAGAAGTCAGTAACTTCTGGTTTACAGTTTGGTCCAGGAACAACTTCAAATAATTTTAAATAACGAGGAGGGTTAAAAAAGTGAGTAACCGCAAAATGTTGTTGGAAATCTTCACTTCTTCCTTCGTTCATAAATTGAATAGGAATACCAGAAGTATTAGAAGAAATAATAGTACCAGGAGTACGGTATTTTTCTAATTTCTCAAAAACGATTTTTTTAATATCTAATCGTTCAACAACAACTTCCATAATCCAATCTACATTAGCAACTTTAGCGATGTCGTCTTCTAAGTTACCAGTAGTAATTCTATTGGCGAATTTTTTAGAATAGATTGGTGATGGTTTTGATTTTAAAGAAGCAGTTAAAGCGTCGTTAACTAAACGGTTACGAACAGCTTTGTCTTCTAATGTCAATCCTTTTGCCTTTTCTTTGTCGTTAAGTTCACGAGGAACAATGTCTAATAATAAGACTTCAACGCCAATGTTTGCAAAATGACATGCAATACCAGATCCCATAATACCAGAACCGATAATAGCTACTTTTTTAATTCTTCTTGTCATTTGTTTATTGGTTTGTTTATACAGCTTTATTAATGTCGTTATACACTAATTTATCTGTAATCAGTTTGTTAATTGTTGAGGTAACTTTAAAAAAAGTTTCCATTTCTGTTTCAGAAAGATGTTTTCTTACTTCGTTGTTAAATTGATATACATGTCCTTTAGATATTTCGCGCATCTCTTTACCGTAATCGGTTAATCTAATAATAACGCTTCTACCATCATTAGGATTTTTCTCTCTACATATTGCACCTTTATCTTCCATTGTTTTTAATAATCTAGAAAGACTAGTAGGTTCCATTCCCATTAATGGACCGAGAGCAGTTGAAGGGGTACCGTTCTCGAAATCTATATTCAATAAAACAAAAGCGGTTGCCATTGTACTGTCATGCTTTGCAGCTTGTTCGTTGTACATTTTTGCAACAGCTTGCCATGTGGCTCTTAATTGATGATCTATCGATTTATTTTTATCCATTTGATGTCAAAGATATAAAAATTTATTATGCATGCATAGTATTTTAAAAAAAAAGTTATGCATGCATAGTAAATTTTAACAAAAACCAAAGCTTTCAGAAGTTTCAAAAATCTATTGGAAGTTATAGTGGTTCGTTCGGAAGAATATTTTATTCATTATTGTATTTTTTATTTCTTTTGCCGAAAAAATAAAAAATACAATAATGAATAAAATATGTTTAATGATTATTTCGCTAACATTTTTAGCTTTTAATCTTAATGCGCAGAATGTAAATATTCCTGATACTAATTTTAAGAATTACCTAGTAAATCATGCACGTATTGATAGGAATGGAGATGGAGAAATACAAGTGAGTGAAGCAAATGCTTACAACGGACGTATTAAAGTACCTAGTTTAGGTATAATGGAATTGCAAGAAAAAACTGGACAATAAGTTAAGCAGCCTTTTTGTTATTAA
>CAZCHR010000110.1:0-8394 GCA_964498665.1 uncultured Tenacibaculum sp.
AAGGTAACGTATGTCTGACTCTAATTACAAACAAATATATTCAGGTAATATTTTTATTACACAACAAATAAAACAATCATTAAACGAAATAGGAGTAGAGCCTGTTATTAAAGATAATAATGAGTCTGGTAGGTTAGCTGGTTTCGGAACCATGTCTCCGGCAATGCAAGAAGTTTATGTTCATGAAAATGAATACGAAAAAGCAATAGAGGTTGTAAAGAATATAATTAAAGATTAACTAGATCTTTTAAAGAATAAAAAAAGGGATTTACATTATGTAAATCCCTTTTTTTGATTAGTTGCTACTATTTTTGAATTAATTACTCAACGATCAATTTGTATTGAGGTGTTGGATTTAATGGGCAAAAGTAAGTGTAGGTACCTTTAGATAAAGCAACTTCTTTAGTAGAACCTGTTGTACCTGTAGCTACTGCTTTCTTAACATATGCTTCTTTGATATGGTGAGCAGCATCTGTTTTACCTTCTGGAGCTAATACAAAACCTACTTCGTGATCTACACCAACGTTAGCGATGTTGAATACGTAAGTACCTTCTGATAATTTTAATTCTTTTACTGTGAACTCACCTTTAGTTTGCTCTAAAGTTACAGTTTTAACGTCTTGAGCAAAAGCTGCTGCAGTTAATGCAAAAAATACTACTAATGTGTTTAATACCTTTTTCATGGTTTTAATTTTAAATTAAATAATTTGTTTATAGTTATTAGGTCGATGTATTTATATTTACCTATCTGTCGTTATTTCCTAAGAACATGTCAATTATTCCTTTTTTAAATATTTTTGTAATTTTTCCTGAAATCAGAAGGAGATGATTTTGTTTGTTTTTTAAACAATCTACTTAAACCAGAAGGGTCATTATACCCCAATTTAAAAGCAATTTCTTTAAATGAAAGATCTGAATACTGTAATAAACGTTTGGTTTCTAAAATAATTCGATCATGAATTATTAGTAAAGGGTTTGTGTTTAGTTTATTAAACTGATTAGAAAGTGTTTTTGGAGATTTAAAAAGTTTTTCAGCATAAAAAGATACTTGCTTTTCGTTTATAAAATGCTGATCTACTAACATGTTATATTTCTTTAATAAATCTTGTTTTGGTAAGCTAGTATTAATGTTTTGTTTTTTTAATAAACGTGTACTTTTTATAATAAAATTTTTAATTAGTAATTGTAACATTTCAGCTTGTATAGAATCTTGGTTTAAAAACTCTTGGGTAATATCATCATGCAGAAAATCATACTTATTAACTTCTTCATTGTTTAATTTGAATATAGGAACTACTGTAGATGCTAAAAATAAAACCCCCATACAATTAACTTCTTTATCGTGATCTTTAATACAGTAGAATTCACTATTAAATTGATATACAATTATATTTTTACCCTCTATAAATTCAAATTTTTGATTTGGGGTTAATGAAGCTACTTCATTAGGAGCTAGTTGGTAAGGAGTATTGTCTATTTTAAAATTAACATCCGTTTCTTGAGAACGGATGAAAGTAAAAAACTCTAATTTAGGTTTATTAGATATTTTTTCTAATAATTCTGTATCTCCAATTAATAATTGAGCTTTAGTCGTTTCTTGATTAAAGATGTGTATCATTACTATAAATTATATGTACTTTAAGTCGAAATATTTTTTACACGCTTTCTTAAAACTTTAGTAAATAAAAAAAGACTAATTATCTAATTAGCCTTTTTTTTATTTTTCTATAACCATATTATAGTTTATTAACGGTTTGCCTTATAGCAACTAAATTACTCAGTAATTTTTCTAGATAATTTAAATGCAACATATTAGCGCCATCACTCTTTGCATTAGCTGGATCAAAATGAGTTTCAATAAATAACCCATCAACACCAGTAACAATTCCTGCTCTAGCAATGGTTTCAATCATATCGGGTCTACCTCCTGTAACTCCGCTAGATTGATTAGGTTGTTGTAAAGAGTGTGTAACATCTAAAACAGTAGTTGCATATTGTTTCATTGTTGGTATTCCTCTAAAATCTACAACCATATCTTGATAACCAAACATGGTTCCTCGATCGGTAATCATTGCATTATCATTTCCGCTATCTAATACTTTTTTAACAGCATGTTGCATAGCTTCCGGACTCATGAATTGTCCTTTTTTTAAGTTTACCGTTTTTCCTGTATTTGCAGCAGCAACAACTAAATCGGTTTGTCTAACTAAAAAAGCAGGTATTTGTAAAATATCAACATATTCTGCCGCCTTAGCAGCATCTTCACTGGTATGTATATCAGTAACCGTAGGTACATTAAAAGTTTCGGATACTTTACGAAGAATTTTTAATGCCTTTTCATCTCCAATTCCTGTAAAACTGTCTATTCTACTTCGGTTTGCTTTCTTAAAAGAACCTTTAAATACATAAGGTATTTGTAAATCCGAAGTAATTTTAACTACTTTTTCCGCAATTCTTAAAGCCATATCTTCTCCTTCAATAGCACAAGGGCCAGCTAGTAAAAAAAAATTATCAGATTCTAAGTTTTTGATTTTAGGTATATTATCTAATTGCATGTTTATATAGTTTTATGCAAATATATTATTCTTTAAGCTGTTAAATATTAATTGTAGTAAAACCTTTTTCTTTAAGAATAAAAAACAGTGTAAAAATGTTGTCACAATTGTATAATTGTACTAATATTGCAACACTGTTGCAATAGTATGAAAAGACGTAATACAGCTGCAAAAGAAGAAATATTGAATATGCTAAAAACTTCTAACGAAGCTTTTAGCCACGAAAGTATTCAAAAAAGATGGCAAATCAGCGGATAGAGCAACTATGTTACAGAATATTAAAGAGCTATTGTGAACTAGGTTTAGTACATAAAATTATTGCAGATGATGGTAAGCAATATTTTGCTTATTGTAACAATAGAACATTTGAAAATGAGGAACATAATCATTTTTATTTTAGATGTACTAGCTACGGAATCGTAGAATGTTTAGAGATGGAAATGAAAATAGAAGTTCCTAAAAGGCTACAAATCGGACAAGTTCAACGGAATTATAACAGGAGTTTGTATCCGTTGCTGAAATTAAAAAAAATGAATTATATAAATTAAAACCAAAACTATGAAAAAGTACATTTTTACATTTGCCACTGCAGCATTATTATTTAGTTGTTCATCTGACGATACTCTTGATCCAGAATTAGAAAACGAAGAAGAATTAATTACGGATTTTGATATTACTTTAAGCGCAGCAGGTTTAGATGATGTTGTGTTATCAGCAGATGATCCTGATGGAGATGAAGAAATTGATAGTATAACTGGTGGTACATTAGTTGCAAATACGGTATATACTGGTTCTATTACTTTAACAAATGAATTAGCAGAGGATGATGAAGATCCAAATGTTACAGCTGAAATTCAAGAAGAAGATGATGAACACCAATTCTTTTTTATTCCTGTAACTATGGATGCAGAAGGAAACCTATTAGATGATGTTTTAGACATTACTACAACATATTTAGATTTTGATGATGATGGAAATCCATTAGGTTTATCATTCACATTAACTACAGGGGAAGCTGCAGTAGGTGATTTTAGAATAGTTTTAAGACATGAGTTAGATAAAAATGCTGAAGGTGTATCTGATGGAGATATTACTAACGCAGGTGGTTCTACTGATATTTCAGTTGATTTTCCAATTGTAATAGAATAAATATTTTATACAAAACATTAATTTTAAGTTGATGTTTTGTAGTTTTTATGTTAATTATCAATTAAGTGCAATATTGTTTTAATATTGCACTTTTTTAATTATTGATTAAGTTTTTATGAAATTTCTTTTATTATTTATTTTTTCAATAGCAGCAGTTTCTGCTCAAGATTGCTCATTTTCTTTAACAGGTAAAGTGTCAGAGTTAAGTACTGAATATAGTATGCAAAATGTATATGTTACTATAAAAGAAACTAACCAAAAAACACTTACTAATGAAGAAGGAGAATTTTCTTTTTTTAATTTATGCTCTGGAGAATATCATATTACAGCATCACATGTAGGGTGTGAAGACAGTGTTACTTATTGTAAAGTGAATCAAAATAGAAGTTTAGATATAAAACTGAAACATTTTTCAGAATTGTTAAGTGAAGCAGTAGTTCATGGAAAAGAATTAAAATCGATACAAGAAAATAACGTTGTAACTAATAAAACAATAAAAGAGAATGTTAATAAGTCGTTTGGAGATTTATTGAGTGATGTAGAGGGAGTTAGTAGTTTAAAAATAGGGAATGCTGTCTCAAAACCAATTATTCATGGTTTAACAGGTAGTAGAGTTGGTTTTATAGATAGTGGTGTTCCTTTAGCTTCTCAGCAATGGGGAGTTGATCATGCTCCAGAAATCGACCCAACAAAAGCAGATCATATTTCTGTTGTAAAAGGGGTTGCAGCTTTAGAGTATGCAACATCAGCAAACGCATTAGTAGTTGTTGAACCACATGTAATAAAAAAAGAACCTCATTTGCATGGGGAAGCAAGTTATATATATGATACTAATTCAAGAGGTTCGACAGCTAATGTAAGTTTTGAGAACTATAATAAAATAGTAAGTTTTTTTGTTTCAGGAACTTTGAAAAGATCAGGAGATGCTAGAGCTCCAGATTATTTTTTAACAAACACAGGTTCTTCACAACAAAATGTTAGTTTGTTGTTAGAAAAAAATATAGGTAAAAAGATAAAATTAAAAGCTAATTATAGCTATTATAATACGGAGTCAGGTATTTTTTCAGGTGCTTTTGCAGATACTGAGGAAGATTTAATACGTTCATTTACCGCAGAGGTTCCAAATAATATTAATGATTCTTTTTCTTACGATATTAATAGTCCTAAACAAGAAGTTTCTCATAACTTTTTGAAGCTATTAGGATCTTATGAATTTTCGAATGTTTCTAAGTTGAATTTTGAATATTCTTTCCAAAAAAACCAACGTGCTGAATTTGATGTACGAAGAACAGAAGAATTAACAAACACACCTGAATTAGATCTTGAACTAGAGTCAAGATATATAAGTTCAGTTTTTAGTACTAAGTTTTCTGGTAATGATAATTTTAAGACAGGGATACAATATACAGAAACTTTAAATAGAAATATTTTTGGAACAGGTACTACGCCTTTAATACCTGATTCCAATTCAGAAAAAATAGGTGTATTTGCTACCTATACAAGTCAAATAAATAAGCTTACATACGAGTTTGGAGCACGTTTAAATTTTAGCGATTTTAATGTTGCAACAGCTATATCTCAAGAACGTGAGGTTAGAAGATTTAGCTATGATTATACTAATTATGGAGTAACAGCAGGGGTAACATATGCATTTTCTAGGGGATTAAAAACAGCTTTTAATGTTGGGTATTCAACAAGAGGAGCAGATACAAATGAACTTTTTAGCTTTGGAGTACACCAAGGTAATGCACGTTTTGAAAGAGGTAGTGTTTTTGGGAATGAAGAGACATTTTTAGAAGAAGAGAGAAACTTTAAAACTACTTGGTCTTGGGATTACCGTATTGGTAATAAACTGTTTTTACAAACATTACCTTATATTAATTTTATTGACAATTATATTTATATAGCTTCAGAAAATAACAATCGTCTTACATTAAGAGGGACTTTCCCAACTTTTGCTTATACACAGACGGATGCATTAATTACAGGTAATGATTTTAAGTTACTATATAGTCCGATAGATCAATTGAAATTCACTTTTAAATACGCTTACATATATGGTAAAGATTTAACTTTTGATCGAGCTTTAGTTTTTATACCTGCTAATAATGGGTCTATTACTACTTCATACAATTTAAAAGATTTAAAACATTTTAAAAATACAAATTTGGGTTTAACAGTAAGTCATACTGCTAGGCAAAATAATTTTGATCTTGAACAAGAATTAGTTGCTCCACCTGATGCATATACACTATTAAACTTGTCAGCAGATACAGTTATAACTGTTGATGGTCATTCGTTTGATTTTGGTTTAAAAGTAGAAAACCTTACAAATACAACTTATAGAAACTACTTAAATAGATTACGATTTTTTAGTGATGAAAGAGGAATTAATCTTAGTTTTAGATTAGGTTATAAATTCTAAAAAAATACTCGATATACAAGAATTTTCTTAATTCGTAATATTCATAACAGTATTATAATAAAGCAATACTAAAATATTGCTCAAATAACTGTACATTTGCCCAAATTTTTGCATTTAAACGCATCTCTATGAACGATAAAATAATTAACATCGCCATTGTGGCGCACGTTGACCACGGTAAAACTACATTGGTAGATAAGATTATGTACCACTGTCAATTATTCAGAGAAAACCAAAATACTGGTGATTTAATATTGGATAATAACGACTTAGAGCGTGAAAGAGGAATTACAATTACTTCTAAAAACGTTTCGGTTAATTATAAAGGAACAAAAATTAACATTATCGATACTCCTGGTCACGCCGATTTTGGTGGGGAGGTAGAGCGTGTATTAAACATGGCTGATGGTGTTATATTATTAGTAGATGCCTTTGAAGGGCCAATGCCACAAACACGTTTTGTATTACAAAAAGCAATTGACTTAGGTTTAAAACCTTGTGTAGTAGTAAACAAAGTAGATAAAGAAAACTGTACTCCAGAAGAAGTTCATGAAAAGGTATTTGACCTTATGTTTGAACTAGGAGCAGAAGAATGGCAATTAGATTTCCCTACAGTATACGGTTCAGCTAAGAATAACTGGATGAGTGATGACTGGAAAAAAGAAACAGAAAATATAGAGCCTTTATTAGATATGGTATTGGAAAATATTCCAACTCCAGAATTCCCTGAAGGAAACACTCAGATGTTAATTACATCATTAGATTTCTCTTCATTTACAGGTCGTATTGCTATCGGTCGTTTACAAAGAGGTTCTTTAAAAGAAAATCAAACCGTATCATTAGTTAAGCGTGATGGTAGTATTGTAAAGTCTAAAATTAAAGAAGTACATACTTTTGAAGGTTTAGGACGTAAAAAAGTAGAAGAAGCTCAAGTAGGAGATATTTGTGCTTTAGTTGGTTTAGAAGGTTTTGATATTGGTGATACTGTTGCTGATGTTGAAGAGCCAGAAGCATTAGAAACTATTGCTATCGATGAGCCAACAATGAGTATGTTATTTACAATTAACGATTCTCCTTTCTTTGGGAAAGATGGAAAGTTTGTAACATCTCGTCATATTAAAGATCGTTTAAATAAAGAGCTTGAGAAAAACTTAGCTTTACGTGTAAACGAAACAGATAGTGCGGATAAGTTCTTAGTATTTGGTCGTGGTGTATTACACCTTTCAGTACTTATTGAAACAATGCGTAGAGAAGGTTACGAATTACAAATTGGTCAGCCACAAGTAATCATCAAAGAAATTGATGGTCAAAAATGTGAACCAGTAGAAGAATTAAATATTGATTTACCAGAAAATGTTTCAGGTAAAGCAGTTGAAATGGTAACCTTAAGAAAAGGTGAATTATTAAGTATGGAAACTAAAGGGGACCGTATGATTTGCCAATTCATAATTCCTTCTAGAGGTATTATAGGTTTACGTAACCAATTATTAACAGCTACAGCTGGAGAGGCTATTATGTCTCACCGTTTCTTAGAATACCAACCAATGCGTGGTGGAATTCCAGAACGTCAGAATGGTTCGTTAATTTCTATGGAAAACGGTTCAGCTATTCCTTATTCAATTGATAAGTTACAAGATAGAGGACGTTTCTTTGTAGATCCGGGTGAGGATATTTATGAAGGTCAGGTTATTGGAGAAAATTCTCGTGGAGATGATATGACAGTTAACGTAACGAAAACTAAAAAGCTTTCGAATGTACGTTCTTCTGGAGCAGATGATAAAGCGAAGATTGTTCCTGCAATTAAATTCTCTTTAGAAGAAGCTTTAGAATTTATTCAGAAAGATGAATACGTTGAGGTTACTCCAAATCACTTAAGATTACGTAAAGTATACTTAACTGAAAATGAGCGTAAGCGTAACAAAATAGCTTAATCTATTTTAAGTAAAAAAAAAGCCACCTAATTAAGGTGGCTTTTTTTATATATAAAGTTCGTTATAATTTTGAACTCACTTCTTTATCTGGTTTAGCGTAATTAAAACGATCTAGTAATTTAGGTAACGCATAGCCATCTAAGCCATTAACGCATACAGTTTCGGCTTTATCTAATCGTATCCAGTAATCCTCTTCAGCGAATGCTTCGTTGTAATTAAATTCTTCAATAGAGGCAACAATAATAATGCACCCATTCTCTTTAATTTTGTAACTATTTACGTATTTACAGCCAAGTTTAATAACGCTTTCTTTTACATATGGAGCATAAAAATT
>CAZCHR010000111.1:0-1153 GCA_964498665.1 uncultured Tenacibaculum sp.
GCTATAAAAGAAGCTGGTTTTAAAAATATTACGATTACTAAAGAACGAATTGTGGAAATGCCAGATAATGTTTTATTGAACTATGTATGTTGTCCAGAAGAATTAGAAAAATTTAAAGCTAGTGAAAACGCTGTTGTTAGTCTTGGTGTCTATGCTGAAAAATAATTGATTATCAATAAGATTTTAACCTTACATTTTTTATTGTAAGGTTTTTTTGCGTCTTTTTTTAACCAGTACGTCTATAAATAAAATTAATAATATATTTTCATGGAAAATTCTACAAACGAAAACTGTTGCTCACCTAATACTAAAACAAGCTCTAATATAGATTGTTGTTCAACGAATAGTAATTCTTCAGATAAAAACACCAAAATGAAGAAGAACTTTGGATTCATTATATTTGGATTAGCACTACTTATAGCAATAACAACTGCTTTTAAAGGTTCAACCAAAAATGAGGTTTCATGTAGTAATACAACTTTAAATGTACCTACAATATCTATTACTGATTTTGAATGGATACAAACAAATAAAAAAGTTGCTTATATTTTTTTAAAAGGGAATGATGCGAGTGAGAATAGTAAGATTAGTTTGAAAGTAAAAAGTATTGTTGATGAATTAAATGAAATAGAAGGTTCTGCATATTTTCTTACTTTGGATGTTAACAACCTTAATTATCAGGATGTGGTTTCTAAATTAAATATTGAAGATACACCATCAATTGTTGTTTTAGGAAAAAACAGTTCAATTATAAACGGAGAAAATATAAATTCTACTAAATTGATAAGAGCTTATGATGCTGTTTTAATTTCTAAATCGTCTTGCTCTCCTTCTGAGAAAAAATCATGTACAGAAAAGAGTAAGGCTTCTTGTAATTCTGAAATTAAAAAATCATGTACTCCAAAACAAAAAGCGGCATGCGCTGGTTCTAAAAACTAATAAAAATGTTAGATAATATACAACAGTGGACTAATAGTATTATAGAAAACCATTTGAATTCACCATTGTTTTTCGTTGCAGTTTTTTTGTTAAGCCTCATTGCTGCAGTAGGTTCAGTTTGTAATATTGGTGTGTTAGCAGCAGTTACTAGTTATGCTGGTTCAGAAGTGAATAATAAAAATAAGTCGTCGCATATAAAAACAGGTATTTCATT
>CAZCHR010000111.1:1253-8354 GCA_964498665.1 uncultured Tenacibaculum sp.
TATTTCATTGTCTTTACTTGGTGCTATAAC
Organism: uncultured Tenacibaculum sp.; assembly: GCA_964498665.1. Lineage (GTDB taxonomy): Bacteria > Bacteroidota > Bacteroidia > Flavobacteriales > Flavobacteriaceae > Polaribacter. The sequence continues at coordinate 1,284 of CAZCHR010000111.1, forward strand.
AGGTCTTGTCAGTCAATCCATTGGTAAAGTAGTAGGACAATATTGGACTATAATTGCAGGAATTTTAGTTGTTTACTTGGGGTTATCAAGTTTAAAGATGCTTCCTTTTAGTTTAAAAATCGGTGTAGATTTATCCTCTAAAGTATCAAAATTAGCTAATAAAAATTTTCTTTTTGGATTATTGCTAGGAGGTTTTGCAACGGCATGTTCTGTTGGTTGTAGTCCGATTTTCCCAATAATTCTAGGAACTTCATACCTCCAAGGAAGCTTATTAATGAGTTGGTTTACCTTGTTTGTATTTGCTATAGGTTACAGTATTCCTTTAGGAGCTTTATTAATTGGCTTTGGTTTTGGCTTTAATAAGTTTTCAGATAAATTATCACAAAAAAACAAATTATAAGTCAAATATCTGGTATAGCATTAGTTATATTAGGTTTTGGGTTGTTATTAGGTTGGGTTTAAACATATTTTAAATATTATACAATGAATCAATTCGATAAAATAAATACAGTAGATAATAATTTTGCAAAAAGTAATCCTAATTATTTAAAATCTATGTTTGGCGCAACAGATATAATGCCCTTATGGATTGCAGATATGGATTTTGAAATAGCAAAACCGATACAAGAAGCATTACAAAAGTTAACAACAAGAAATGTTTATGCTTACGAATTTAATTATGAAGAAGTATTTAAAGCAATTTCAGATTGGAATTTAAAGCGAAATCAATTACAATTAAATCCCAAGTTGTTTGTACAAGTTTCGGGTGTTCTTACTGGGATAGGTGTTTTAATTAGAGAATTATCTAAAAAAGGAGATGGAATTATGGTACAAACACCAGTATACCATCAGTTTTTTAAAGTTATTGAATCTGCAGGACGGCAAGTTGTTAGTAACAAATTAAAAGTTGTTGAAGGTCATTATCAAATGGATTTTGATGATATGGAGCGTAAACTAAAAACATTAAACGTAAAAGCTATTTTACTTTGCAATCCACACAATCCAATTGGTCGTGTATGGACAAAAGAGGAGTTACAAAAACTAGTAAATATTGCAAATAAATATGAAGTTACTATTATTAGTGATGAGATTCATTCTGATATAGTATATTCTGATGCTAATTTTAATAGTATAGCTTCTTTAGATAGTAGTGCTAATCATATTGCTGTTTTAGGCTCACCAGCTAAAACATTTGGTATGCAAAGTATTTCAAATGGTTATTTATACATTCCTAATAAAAACATACTTAAACAAGTTAAACATGCTATAGGTTCTTTATATTTAGATCATGGTAATATACTTTCTTCAAATGCAACCATAGCAGCCTATAGAGAAGGAGAGAAGTGGTTAGATGATTTGTTAGTTTATCTTGAAAAAACAATGCTATGAATAAATGATTTTATTGACAAAGAATTACCCGAAATAACTCTATATAAGCCAGAGGGAACTTATCAAATATGGTTAGATTTTAGTAAACTTAATTTGTCTGATACAGCTTTAAAACATTTAATAGTTAATCAAGCTAAATTAGCTTTAACACCTGGTGATTGGTTTGAAAACTCACATACCCAATTTATGAGAATGAATGTTGCATCACCATTGTCAAAAATTCAACAAGCTTTTTATCAACTTAAAAATGCTGTTAATGAAGGGGTGGATTGTTCTTTCAACGAAACAGAATCAAATACCAATTGTTGTTCCTGTTAATTTATCAGTAAATAATGTTTTTATGAATTATAATGCTCAATTGCTTTATGCAATTTCATGATTATTCGTTTGCGTAAATTTTCTGGTTTTTGAATTTCAATACTATCTCCAAAACCAAGAATCATGCGTTCTAGTTCATAATTAACTTGAACTAGAACGTTAAAAATTACACCATTTTCAGTATGTTTTATTAAACGCTGAGATTTATGAAATGGCTTCGTAATTACATACGGAGCATTTTTCTTATCAATCCAAAACTGAATTCTTTGTGGGCGCGTATTTGCAACAGTTGCTCCAATTACATCTTTATAATATATATCACCGTTAATTTGTAAATCATTGTATTCAATGTTTTCATCTATTATAATGTTAGATATTCTATCTAAAGCAAGGGTTATATATTGTTTTTTATGAGTTGCTAATAAAAACCATCTGTTATTATATTCCTTTAATAACTGCGGATGAACTATCATATCACTTGGATTTCGAGCTTTAAAAGATTGATATGTTATTCTGATTACTTTTTTATTCTGAATTGCTTTGTAAATAGGATCAATATATTTTAAGCCTTTTAGCTGTTCATTTTTATCCAAATGGATAATTGCTCTGTTGTTTTTTTGTGAAGAATACACCGAATCTTCTAATCGTTGTAAAACACCATCCATTTCTTCAAATAATGAAAAGTCTTTAAATTGACGTAACATTTCTATGGCTTCATTCATTACTTTAATATCATTATCAGTAACAGGAATATTTTTAATAGAATATCCTTCTTCAGCATATCTATAGTATTTACGTTCATAAACTTCAATTGGTGCATTGTAACCTAATTTATCACTACGCATTAACTGAATGTCTAATTGAATAGTTCGTTTACTTACATATACATCTTTACCTTCATATTCATACAAAGCATCAGAACAAGCATCAATTAAATCATTTAAAGTCCAACGTTTCATGGTGTTTCGTAAACATTGGTCAATCGTTTTATAACGGATTAAAGCATTTTTATTAGAAGCCATTTTATAATGAGTTTAATTCGTTAATTAGATTTTGTTTGGCTTGATGTTCGTATAATTCCTTGAATTCTTCAGTAGCATAAATAAAAGGTTTATCTATAAAATGTTGTAATACCTTTTTACGTCCTTTTTTGTACATGAAATTTGGAATGAGTTTATATTCTTTTCTAATAAGTTGTGCATAATTTTTATATACTTCGGATGATTTTCCGAGTATAGCTAAATCAAAATCTACAAACCATTTAGAATCATTATCGTTTGCTTTATGTGTTTTGGTAGCAATTATTTGTTGATGAATCTCTTCTAAAACCGAAACTGGTAATCGAATTTTGGTTAGGGCTTTAACTGCGTAATCGGCACTTTTTTCTTCATTGTCTTGTTTCCATATATTATAAATAATATCATGATAAAATATAGAGAAAGCTAATGTATTATGTGTTCTTAAATTAGATTTGTATTTGTCAAAATATTTAAAAAGTTCAACTAAATGTGTTTTATTATGATATGTTCTGTGCTTTTCAGAATAGTATTCATCAAGGTTTTTCCATAATAAAGCTATCAAATTTTCATCCTCTATATATTCAGAAAGTAAATTGCTATATCGCTGTTTTAAATCCATCTATTTAAATAATTTCAATAAAAATAGAAAATAAATTTAACTACGCAAAAACATTACGCACTTGTGTTAAATATTTGCAACGGAATCATAAGAAAGATATTAAATTCTTTCAAAAAAGTAATCGCTCCATAAAACGAGGAGTTTGTGGAGCTTAAAAATTAGAAATTATGGAAAACAAAATGAAAATTACAGGAAAAGAATTAATCAATTTAGGATTTAAATCAGGAAAATGGTTTCCTGAAGCAATGGAATATATCAATACAAATGAGTTAACTGAAGAAGAAATGTTAGCATATTTAGAACAATTTCTTCCAGGACCAGAAATTCCATTGTTAGAAGATCCAGCAGAATTTAAAATTAATATAAAAGCAGAAAATAAATTGGAAGAAACTAATGTAAATTCAGTTGTTTCTTCAATGGAAGTTTTAATGAGAACACCAACTATTATAAACGGAGCAATTATGCCAGATGCATGTCCGACTGGAGGAAAAGGAACAATTCCGGTTGGAGGAATAGTAGTAGCAAAAAACGCGATTCATCCAGGAATGCATAGTGCAGATATTTGTTGCTCGGTAATGTTAACTGATTTTGGTAAAGCAAATCCGAAAGAGGTGTTAGATGCTGCACATAGTATTACCCATTTTGGTCCAGGAGGAAGAGATAGAAATACACAATTTCGTTTTCCTATGGATTTGTTAACTGAAATTGAAGCAAACCCGTTTTTAAATAATCAAAAATGTATTTCAGCAGCAAGAAGTCATTTAGGAACACAAGGAGATGGAAATCACTTTTTGTTTGTAGGAAAATCTAAAAAGACAGGGAATACAATGTTAGTTACGCATCATGGAAGTAGAGGATTTGGTGCGAATTTATATAGTAGAGGAATGAAGATTGCAGAACAATTTAGACAAGAATTATCACCACAAACCTTAAAACAGAATGCGTGGATTCCGTTTGAAACCGAAGAAGGACAAAACTACTGGGAAGCTTTACAAATTATAAGAAAATGGACAAAGTTAAATCACGAAGTTTTACATGATGCAACCTTGGAAAAATTAGAAATTGAAAAGGAAAATAGATTTTGGAACGAACATAACTTTGTATTTAAAGATGATGATTTGTTTTACCATGCAAAAGGAGCAACTCCGTTAGATGCGAAGTTTATGCCTGATATTACTGGTCCACGATTGATTCCTTTAAATATGAGCGAACCTGTTTTAATTGTAGAAGGGAACACAACCGAGAATAATTTAGGTTTTGCGCCACATGGAGCAGGACGTAATGTAAGTAGAACGCAGCATAGAAAAAGTAAAATAGGAACCGTTCAAGAGATATTTGAAGAAGAAACAGCAGGATTAGATATTCGTTTTTTCTCTGAGGAAATTGATATTACCGAATTACCATCTGCCTATAAAAATGCTGAAACAGTACGTAACCAAATGGAAGAGTTTGATTTAGGAAAAGTTATTGATGAAGTTGTACCTTACGGTTGTATTATGGCAGGTGATTGGAAAAAGAATGCGCCTTGGAAAAAACGTAGAAGAAATAGGAAATAGATTATGAAAAATTTAAAAGAACTTTATGCCTTACTGGAAAAAGAAAATTCTTTTAGTAGAATGAATAAATATCAAATTGAAAAGAATTTTCAACTTCTACAAGAAAAATATAAGCTACAGAAATATAAGAAAATTTGTAGATGGGAAATGTGTATTTGGGCATTTTATATTGAGGATGGATATTTTAAACCGCAAAGATCTTGGACAACAAAAAATGCAGACATATATGAATATCCTTCTATAGAAAAGGATTTTGAAGATGATGCTTTTAAATATTTAAACGAAAGAATTGAAACTATTAGTAGCCCTTTTTTATTAGCGAGATATAATCACTTATTGTGGCAAAGTAAATTTAAACATAGAAAATTTGCGGAAAATGCAATTGAATCTTATTTAAAAATAATTGATTCAAAATTGCCTGATGTAGATAATTTAAAAAGCATATGTAAATCATTAATTTCTATTGCATTTCAAGCAAAATATAAAGTTGATTACGTTTTAAGAAGAGTTGATACTTTAATACAGGATGAAAAAGTTGAAAATTTTGAAGTGAATCGAATAGCAAAATTTATTCTTGATAATTACAAGAATAAAAAATGTAATAATCTATTGCTTACCATATTTACATTTAATAAAGAATATCTAAATACTTCAGCCAAAGAAAACTTTAGCTTACCTGATGTTTGTGATGTTAATATTGAAATAGGGAAAAGATTAAAGCTTGATATTAAAGAGTTTTATTTACTAAAAGCAGAGCATTACATTTATATAATTGACAATAATAAAAATAAACAACATTTTTATTTTAAAGCAATTCAAGTTTATGAAGAAATAGGAGAAAAATCCAAATTAGATGATTTATATGTTTTATTAGAAAACACTAAAGATGAAATAAGAATGGGTTTGGTTAAGGAAGAGTTTTCTGGAAAAGAGATTCAAGGAATATTTAAAGCAATTGAATATCGAGCAGAAAAATTAACGGATTTAGAGAGTAATGAAATTTATGATTTTTTAGCAGCGAATACAGAAATTTTACCTAAATCAGAAAGTTTTTATAAAAAACGAGAGCCTTCTTTTTTAGATAGTATTTCATCTACTTCTTATGATATAAATAGAAACTTTGTTTCTGGTGAAGAAGCAAAGGATTCTTTAAATCTATATGGATTACATTTAACTAATTTCTCAATTCGTGAACTTTTCATGATTTTTAAGAAAGGTGTTATAAAGGGTAATATTTCTTATAATTCACTAATAACTTTTTTAATTAATAAATCATGGATTGGGAAATTATATACAGAGAAAGATTATGATGGAAAAGAAGTAGAGTTTAACTTGATTAACACTCTTGCTCCATCAATTTTTGATTTTTTCACTCTTTTTGATGCTACAATTAAATCAAAACAATTTAACAATACAGCATATGTTTTATGTTCAGATTCTCTGACATTGAAATTAGAAGGGTTAATTAGACATTTTGCTAAAATTATAGATTGCCCAACAATTATTATTAATAAAAGAAAAAATGGAACTAGACAAAGATATATTGAAGAAATTGTAACTAATGAAAAATTTAAAGAATTTTTCAATGATGATGATATATCATTTATACTTTATGTATTAACAAATAAAGGAATGAACATCAGAAATAATATTGCTCATGGTTTTTATAGGTATGAGAATTATTCTGAATCACTAGTTATTTTATTAATTACAGTCTTATTGAGATTATCAAAATTTGATTTTAAAAAAGAAGAAAAATAAAATTCTATATTTGCACTCAATAAAATAGGTAAAAAATAAAAGTAAAACGCTTATGAAGATATTTATAACACATAAAACGGGCGCTCAACTGCCACTTTTTTGGTCTATGTTCTAGGTAAAAAACTTATAAAAGATAGTAAAAGCGTCCAAATTCAATTATTTGGACGTTTTTTTTATAAAATATTTTAAAAACCTATAGATGCCAAAACATCGTGTAAGTTTTAGCTTATCGCATATGGCAAAAGAAATAGGTGAAGAAGGAAATATTAATGTTAAAAGAAAGACCCGATTTAAAAGAAGTAAATAAATTATTAGTTTTTATAAGAGAAACATTTTATTTAAATAATTAGGTTACCTTTATTGGTTTCAAAATTAGTTAAAACTATGCACTTTAGTGCATCTCGCTTTA
>CAZCHR010000112.1:0-8349 GCA_964498665.1 uncultured Tenacibaculum sp.
AAATGTATTTAAAGATATTCCAACAAAATATGCTTCAAAAAAGATTGAGAAAAAAGAGGCTAAATTTCTTATAGAGCAACTAAATGTTTTAATGAAAGAAAAAGAATTATATAAAGAAGCTGACGTTAAATTATTAAATATTGCTAAAAATATTCATATATCTACACATAAATTATCACAATTATTAAACGATAATTTAGGAAAAAGCTTTGCATCTTTTATAAATGATTATCGAATTGAAGAAGCTAAGAGATTGTTAAAAGAAAATGAGAAAATAACATTAGAGGCTATAGGTTATGAATCTGGATTTTCCTCTAAATCAAATTTTTACGCCACTTTTAAAAAGCTTGTAGGTAAAACTCCATCTGAATTTAGAAAAGAGTTTTTGTAGGTTTATAACTCCAGAATTATAATTTAGGACGCCTAAATTATAACTTATCATTTCTTCATCGAAGTGTTTTTAGAGATTTGTATAAATTTAAAAATTATACAAAATGAAAAAAATACTAATTACGTTTATACTCCTTTTTACTTCTAATATAATTGTTAGTCAATCTAAAATAAAGGAACCTAATATAGGAGTCATCAGATTGGTTGTTTTAAATGATGATAACGAGGTTTTAATTAAAAAAGCTTCTATAGGATGGATAACAATTGATACTTATTTTAATCAAACAAAAACGATAAATGAGGTAATTGATGGTTTGTCTAATAAGTATGGTTTGTCGATTGGGAAACCTCAATTAAAAGGACTTTTTACATATAAGTTTAACTTTAAAAATTCTTCAAGTGTTAGACAGATTTATGTAGTTAAGTCTTTAACAAATGCATTACCAACAAAAACCAAAACTGAATTTCACTGGGTTTCAAAAGAAGAAGCTATTCGTAAATTAAAAAGTACGATTCCGTCTTTAGGTAAGATGGTAAATCAGGTCTTAAATCATCCTCAAATAATTTCTGGTGGTTCATTTATGGTAAAAAAAGACGGTGATAAGTTAGATTCTTTTCAAACTGAAGACTTTTATGCTGTTAACGATTCACAAGTGAATAAATGCGATAAAGATTATTTTTTAGTAAAAGCTGCTCTTCAAAAATATATGAAAGGTAGCTCATATAATAACAGAGAGTTAATTAAAAGTGCTTTTGCAAAAAATGCAACACTCTACCTTACAAAAAGAGATGGTAGTTTTAAAAGATATACCTCACAAGAATATGCAGATTTTTTTAAAAATGCTAAAACAGATGTATTTAATGGACGCGATGCAAAAGTATTAGCTATAGAAATTATAAAAGATATTGCAACAGCAAAAGTTGAAATAGCTGGACCTAATAGAGAATGGGTGTATATAGATTTGTTTTTATTAAAGAAGTTTAAAGATGGGTGGAAAATTATTAGTAAAACAGCAACAAGAATTGATGATAATAAAAAATAATATAATGATGAGAAATTTATTTTTATTACTATCATTTATTTGCGTAACAAGAGGGTTTTCTCAAGAATCTGTTATTAAATATGTAGACGCTACAATTAAGATAGATGGAGCCTTTAATGAGCCTGTTTGGAGTCAGTTACCTGAAAGCACAGGGTTTTATAATTATTTGCCAACTGATGTTGGTTTGGCAAAAAATCAAACTCAAGTTAAAATTTTTCATAACGGAGAATATTTGTATGTGAGTGCTATTTATAATGATACAACTCCAAAAACCCAAGTAAGTACTTTAAAAAGAGATGTGTCTATAGCTTTTAGTGATGCTTTTATAATGGTTTTAGATACTCAAAATCAAGAGCAAAACGGATATTTATTTGCAGTTAATTCATTGGGGAATCAAACAGATGGTTTAGTTGGTCGAAGCAATAGTGGTTATAATTTAAGCTTTAGTTGGAATGCAGTTTGGCAAGCCAAAACAAAGTTAGAGGGAAATAAAAAACAATATGAAATAGCAATCCCTTTAAAAGCATTGAATTTTAATAAAGAGGATGCTGTTTTTGGTGTTCAATTTTATGTAAGAGATATAAAAAATAATTCTTGGACAATTTTAAAGAATGTAAAACGTAATTATGCAAATTTAGATTTACGTTTTACAGAAAAATTTAAAGTAGAAAAATTACCTAATAAATCAGTGTCAAGATTTGCTGTAACACCATCTTTAACAATTAATAATCAGAATGATGTTGAAAATAATAAATCAGAAACTACATTTACACCAAGCTTAGATGTACAATACAATTTAACATCATCATTAAAATTAGATGCAACAATAAATCCTGATTTTTCTCAAATAGATGTTGATCAGCAAGTAACAAATCTTACAAGGTTCTCGATATTTTTTCCAGAACGTAGAAATTTCTTTTTAGAGAATTCTGATTTGTTTTCTAATTTAGGTGTTAATGGAGTAAACCCTTTTTACTCAAGAAGAATAGGAGCGAGTAGTGGTATTAATTTTGGCTTGAAGTTATCCGGAAACATAGCCTCTAAAACTAGATTGGGTGTTTTAAATGTACAAACAAAAGAAGAAGAAGGTGTAGCTTCTCAAAACTATGGAGCATTAGTTGCAGAACAACAGTTGTCTAAAAACTTTACAGCAACTGGTTTTCTTATTAATAGACAAGAAACTGAAGGTTTTAATTTTTTAAACGATTTTAACAGAGTAGCTGGTGTAAATTTAAATTATAAATCAGATAATAATAAATGGATTGGTTTAGCCAATTATGGTAAGAGTTTTAATAGCCAAATATCAGGAAAAGACAATTTTTATAATTTAGGAGTTTGGTTTAATAAAAGAGGGTTGTCTTGGAATGCTTCTGTAAAAAACGTTCAAGAAAATTATAAAACCGATGTTGGTTTTATTCCTAGACTGTATAATTATGATGCTTTGAATGATAATGTAATAAGAGAAGGGTATAAGCAAACTACTGCAGGAATAAGATATACTAAGTTTTATGATAAATCAAAAACGTTAAATAATATACGATATATAAGTTATAGTAATAATAACTATTTTGATGAAAACGGAAGCTTAAATCAATCATCTCATTTCTTTAACTCAGCAGTATTTCTTAAAGACCTTTCTGCTTTTTATTATGTTTTTAAATACGATGTTGTTAATTTAAAATATGGATTTGATCCATTAAGAAACGGAAATGCAATTATACCAGACTCTTATCGTTTCGGAATTTTAAAATTAGGTTACAACTCTGCAAACAATAAAAAATTACGTTATAGGGTTAATGTTCAAAAGGGTGATTATTATAATGGAAAAAGGTTTTCGGGAGGACTTTCTTTAAATTATCAGTTGCTTCCTTTTGCAAGTTTTCAGGCATCTTATGATGTGAATTCAATCGACTTAAAAGAATTAGGAAAAGATACATTTCATTTAACTAGATTTACTGGAGAGGTATTTTTTAATACACAATTAAATTGGACAACCTATCTGCAATTTAACACACAACAAGATAATTTTAATGTGAATTCAAGATTACAATGGGAGTATAAACCTTTGTCTTATGTATATCTAGTAGTTAGTGATAATTTTAATAAATCAATAAGAAGGAAAAATTGGGGGGTAGCTTTTAAAATGAATTATAGATTTGATTTTTAATTGATTATTTTAGGGTAAAATAAAAGTTATGAGAAAAATAATAGCAGTAATAATATTAATTTTAAGTCAAAATATAATTGCGCAAAGCGAGTTTGAAGAAATAAACAAGGTGCTACTAAATTATATTGAAGGGACAGCGAATGGAGAACCAGATAGAGTAAGAAATGCTTTTGATAAAAAATTAAATCTATATCATATAAAAAATGATAGTTTGGTAATATGGAAAGGTGAAAATTATGTTAATAATATTAAAAAAGGTAAAAAAGGTAAAAAAGGTAAAAAAAGTAATAGAGTAGGACGAGTGGTTTCAATTGATTATGAAAATAACGCAGCTATTGCTAAGATTGAAATTATAATGCCTAAATGGAAAAGAGTTTACACAGATTATATGATGCTTTTAAAAGTACAAGGCAAATGGAAAATTATTCATAAATCTTTTACTTACCGAAAGTATATCGAATAAAAAAGCTCGCTATTAGCGAGCTTTTTTATTTAAAATCTATTTTATACTATGCTAGCATAGTAACAGGATTTTCTATATAAGTTTTTAATGTTTGTAAAAACTGAGCACCTACAGCACCATCAACAGTTCTGTGATCGCAAGCTAAAGTTAACTTCATTGTGTTACCAACTACGATTTCTCCGTTTTTAACAACTGGTTTTTGTACAATTGCTCCAACAGATAAAATTGCAGAATTAGGTTGGTTAATAATTGAAGTAAAACTTTCAATACCAAACATACCTAAGTTAGAAACCGTAAATGTACTTCCTTGCATTTCAGCAGGAGTAATTTTCTTATTTCTTGCTTTACCAGCTAAATCACGAACAGAAGCTCCGATTTGAGTTAAACTTAAGGCATCGGTATGTTTTACAACTGGTACAACTAAACCTTCATCTACAGCTACAGCTACACCAATATGAATATGAGCATGTAATTGAGTTGCATTATCAGTCCAGCTAGTATTTACATTTGGGTGCTTTTTTAACGCCATTGCACAAGCCTTTACTACCATATCGTTAAATGATACTTTAGTATCTGGAATAGCATTAATGGTTTTACGAGAAGCCATTGCATTGTCCATATCTACTTCAATGTTTAAGTAGAAATGAGGAGCAGAAAACTTAGAGTTTCCTAATGCTTTAGCTATAGCTTTACGCATTTGAGAATTCTTAACTTCTGATGTACTTTCTTCACCTGCAATAGCAAAATTAGTAACTGCAGCAGGAGTAGGAGTAGAGCTTGTAGAAGTTTTAGGAGCTTCAACTTTTGTAGCTGGAGTATAGTTTTCTACATCCTTTTTAACAATACGTCCGTTTTCACCAGATCCTTTAATATTAGCTAAGTTGTATCCTTTGTCTTTAGCAATTTTTTTAGCTAAAGGAGAAGCGAAAATTCTACCTCCATTAGAGCTTGTTGAAGTTACGTTAGTTGAAGTTGATTCAACTGTTTTTTCTTCAACTTTAGGTGTGTCTTTTTTCTCTTCTTTAGTAATAGTAGAAGAAATAGTATTTGCTGAACCTTGAGCAGCAAGTATAGCAGAAACATTAGTTCCTTCTTTACCAATAATAGCTAATAAACTATCTACTGGAGCAGTTTTACCTTCTTCAACACCAATGTGCAATAAAACACCTTCGTTAAAAGATTCAAACTCCATAGTAGCTTTGTCAGTTTCAATTTCAGCTAAAATATCACCTTCTTCAACTTTATCTCCTACATTTTTTAACCAAGAAGCTACAGTACCCTCTTCCATTGTATCACTTAAACGTGGCATGTTAATAACAATAGCACCTTCTGGCATTGTTACTGTGTCATTTTGTTTAGTGTCACCTTCGTTAGAAGCAGATTTAGCTTCTTCTTTAGCTTGAGAGGTAGCGGTTTCTCCATTTAATAATGCAGCAATATCTTCACCTTCTTCACCAATAATAGCTAATAAAGTATCAACAGGGGCAGTACCACCTTCTTCAACGCCAATATGTAATAAAGTTCCTTCATGAAATGATTCGAACTCCATTGTAGCTTTATCAGTTTCAATTTCTGCTAAAATATCTCCTTCTTCAACTTTGTCTCCAATATTTTTTAACCAAGAAGCAACAACTCCTTCTTCCATTGTATCGCTTAAGCGAGGCATGTTTATAATTGTAGCCATTGATTTACTTAGATTTTATAAATGGATAATCTTCTTGCTCGTATACCATATCATATAACTGATTTGTTTCTGGATATGGAGATTCTTCAGCGAATTGTTCACATTCTTTTACTGATGCTTTAACTTCTTTGTTAATGGCATCAATTTCTTCATCAGTAGCATATTTATTCTCTTTGATAATATCTAATACCTGAGTAATAGGGTCTATCTTTTTATATTCTTCAACTTCGTCTTTTGTACGATAATGTTGCGCATCCGACATAGAGTGACCTCTGTAACGGTATGTTTTCATTTCTAAGAAAGTTGGTCCTTCACCACGACGAGCTCTTTGTATAGCCTCATCAACAGCTTCGGCAACTTTTATAGGGTTCATTCCATCAACAGGTCCACAAGGCATTTCGTAACCTAAACCAAGTTTCCAAATATCAGTATGATTTGCTGTTCTTTCAACAGAGGTACCCATTGCGTATCCGTTGTTTTCAACAATGAAAATTACTGGAAGTTTCCAGTTCATAGCCATGTTAAAAGTTTCGTGTAAAGACCCTTGACGTGCAGCTCCATCGCCAAAATAACAAAGTGTAACAGCATCATTACCTTTGTATTTATCACCAAAAGCTAATCCTGCACCTAAAGGAATTTGACCACCAACAATACCATGACCTCCATAAAAACGATGTTCTTTAGAGAAAATATGCATAGATCCTCCCATACCATTAGATGTACCAGTTACTTTACCATATAATTCTGCCATAACACGTTTTGGATCTTCACCCATACCAATTGGTTGTACGTGGTTACGATATGCAGTAATCATTTTGTCCTTTGTCAAATCCATTGCATGTAATGAACCTGCTAAAACAGCTTCTTGACCGTTATATAAGTGTAAAAAACCTCTTACTTTTTGCTGAATATAAACTGCTGCCAATTTATCTTCAAACTTTCTCCAAAATAGCATGTCTCTATACCAGTTGATATAGGTTTCTTTGGTGATTTTATTCATTATAGACTAGTTGTTTATTAATTGTTTGTCTGTTTATAAAATATATAAACGTAAACGCAAAAATAAGTAGTTTTTAGTAATTTAAAAAAAGTTCTTGATAAAAGTTGTTATAACTAGTTTATAGGGTGAAAAATAGTATGTGTATTGTTATTTTTCTTTGATTACAAGTGCTCTTACTTTAGCGCCTTTTGCAAGGTTCCACATATCAGAAATAACAACATCATCATTGTCATCAAATACGGTGAAAGAACCTGTGTTAGGGCGATAGTAACCTTCGTTAACAGCTACAATCTCTATTTGGTTAAAACCTTTGTCTAAAGGTATTTTTAATATTTTTATATTACCTGTTAACTTGTAATTATTAATAACCAAATTACCATTTTTGTATACGCTAATTACATCTCCATCGATCGTTCCGAAATCGAAAGCTCTTATTTTTATATTGTTAGAGTTGGTCTTGAAACTTCCAAGTTCTTTGTCAATCATAGGAATACCGATGTTATACTGCTCTGCTTTTTTTTGAAGTGTCATTTTTCTTCTTAAAGCAGGTGTAATAATACCTTTGTTTTCAAGCTTTTTTTCTGCAAGCTTTTTTTTGTGTTCTTTTTGTTGTTTATCGTAAGCGTTTTTAAAACCATCGTTATTTTTAAAACCAAGATTTTTAGGTTTTTTACCTTTAGTAGTTGAAGCTGATATTTTACCTAAAGAATTATTACTTTTTTTATTGTTATTGAATGAACCATCTAATTGCGCAAAGTTTTTAAAATTTAGGCTAAGGATAAAAATAAATAATAAAGGTTTTAAGATTTTTTTCATTTCAAAATACATGTGAGCAAATATAGTGCCGATATTTACTGTTTCTCTAAATAAGGCGTTAAAAATTACTTTAATTTAATTATTTAATAGGGAAATCGAAATATTTTTTAGGAAAAGGTTCGTTTTTTAGAGTAAAATGCCACCATTCATTTTTATAACTTCTAAAACCATGTTTTTGCATTATTCGTAATAAGAACAAACGATTACTTATTTGTTTTTTTGTTAATTTAGTGTAAGTAATATGAGAAATCTCTCCAAAAAAATCATAAGGACTCCCCATGTCTAATTCTTTTCGGTTTTTTAAGTTTACTATTGTTAAATCTACAGAGCTACCACGAGAATGACCTGATTTTGAAGAAATATAACCTAATTTAAACAAATGCCTTTTACTAATATTAGGATAATATTGTTGTTTCATTAAGGTGTCGTTGATAACCCGTGCCCATTTTACAAAATGATTTACTGCTGTTTGAGGACGGTAAGCATCGTAAATTTTTAAACTTAAATTGTTTTTAATTAATTCATCTTGAACTTTTTTTAATGCTTTAGCAGTAAGGGTAGAAGTGATAAGTATATCTTCCTTATAGCCAGTAATAGAAGTACCGATAAAATTGTTGTTATAGCAATAACGTAGTTCTTTTTGTATGGTTGGAGCTACAAGATTTACGTAAGAAAATCCTTTTGGTAAACTTTGAGCATTTATAGTAATTGATATAAGTGTAAAATAAAAAATACATTTCATTATGTAAAAATAATAAAATGTATTTTAATGTTTCGCTAACGGTT
>CAZCHR010000113.1:0-8299 GCA_964498665.1 uncultured Tenacibaculum sp.
AACTTATTTAGAAGAGTATAAAGGAGAAAAAGGTAAGTGGAGTAATACAGATCATTATTTATTAGGATATGCATATTATAAAGAAGGAAAATATTCGCAAGCCGTATCTCAGTTTAATAAAATTATAAATGGTAAAAATAGTATTGCTCAAAATGCATATTACCATTTAGCAGATGCTTATTTAAAATCTGATCAAAAACCACAAGCATTAAATGCGTTTAAAAATGCTTCGGAAATGAATTACGAAGCAATAATTAAAGAAGATGCTAGTTACAACTATGCAAAATTAAGTTACGAAATTGGTAATTCGTTTGAGAGTGTCCCATCAGTACTTACTGATTTTTTAGCTAAATATCCAAACTCACCAAAAAAACAAGAAGTATCTGATTATTTAGTAGATTCATATTTAACTACTAAAAACTATAAAGCAGCATTAAAGACTTTAGAGAAAGGGGATGCTTCAAAAAACACAGAAGTTTATCAAAAAGTATTGTTTTATAGAGCTATAGAATTACATAAAGATAAACAGTATGCTGAGGCTATTTCATTATTTGATAAAGCAATTACTTTAAATATTAATAATGAATTTACGCAACGTTCTCAATTTTGGAAAGCTGAAAGTTATTATTTATTAGAAGAATATACCGTTGCAATTTCTGAGTATAAAAAAGTAACAGTTATAGCTTCTGTTGAAGCTTTACAATTAAAAGAATATCAATTAGGGTATAGTTATTTTAAAACTAAAGATTACTTTAATGCAATTTCTAGTTTTAAAAACTTCTTAAATAACAAGGAGGTCTCTTCAGTATATATTAACGATGCTACATTGCGTTTAGCAGATAGTTATTTTGTGTCGGCAGATTATTGGGCCGGAATTGAAACTTATAATAAAGCAATTGCGCAAAAACAAAAGCGAGCAGATTATGCACACTTTCAAAAAGCAATTAGTTATGGTTTTGTGAATAAGAGCAATCAAAAAATTGAAAATTTAGAACGTTTTTTAATAGATTTTCCTAGTTCAACATATAAAGATGATGCTTTGTATGCTTTAGCAAATACATATGTTGCCGAAGGTAATACAATAAAAGGATTACGTAATTATAACAGGTTACAAGCAGAAAATACTAAAAGCACACTAGTACCAAAATCATTATTAAAAGAAGGTTTAATATATTATAATGCTGATGAATCTGATAAGGCAATTACGACCTTAAAAGGTCTAGTAGCAAAATATCCAAAGTCGGCAGAGTCTATACAAGCAGTAAAGACAGTACGATTAGTATATATAGATTTAGGAAAAACAAATGAATATGCAAATTGGGTTAATACGTTAGATTTTGTTGAAATTACTAATGAAGAGTTAGATAATGATACTTATGAAGCTGCAGAGAAACCTTATCAAGAAAATAATGTAAACAAAGCTATTTTAGGTTTTGAAAACTACTTGAGTCAATTCCCGAAAGGGTTACATGTTTTAAAAAGTAATTTTTATTTAGCGCAACTGTATTCAAAGCAAATGAAAACAGAAAAAGCATTACCTCATTATTTGGCTGTTGCCGAAATAGATAATAATGAATATACAGAAACAGCATTGTCTAAAATTTCGGAAACTTATTTAGAAAGTAAAAAGTATGATAAAGCAATTCCTTTTTTACTTCGACTAGAAGAAAATGCTGATTTTATCCAGAATATCATATTTGCTCAATCAAACTTAATGAAGTCTTATTATGAACAAAAATTGTATAGCGAAGCATTAACTTTTTCAGACAAAGTATTATTAAATGAGAGTATATCTAATGATATAAAAATAGATGCTCAAATTTATAAAGCTAGAGCAGCTTTAGCTTTAAATAATAATAAAATAGCAAAAAATGCTTACGCAGAAGTAGCAAAAACAGCAACGGGTAAGTTAGGGGCAGAGGCTGTTTATAATTTAGCAAATTTTAGTAATCAAGAAAAAGATTACGAAATATCTAATACTCATGTGCAACGTTTAGCAAAAGATTATTCAGCTTATAGAGAATATGGCGCTAAGAGTTTAGTACTTATGGCAAAAAACTTTTATGGTTTAGGAGATGCTTACCAAGCAACTTATGTATTAGAGTCTGTAATAGAAAATTTTAAAGAATACCAATCTACAGTAGTCGATGCGCAAAATACTTTAGAGAAAATTAAAACAGAACAAGCTAAAGTGAACTCATCAATAAAGAACAACAATTAGATTTATGAATAAAGTAATTAAAAATATAACTTTTTTTGGGCTTTTTTTATTGATTACTTCTCAAGTAGTAGCACAAGAAGAAATAGAAAATAAAAAGGATAGTGATACTATAAGTACTGAGAGTGTAATTGTAGTAAAAACATTTAATCCTACTATTAATGATGCTTTTAAGATTAAAGCTACTCCAAGTTTCGATGAACAGTCAGTTAAAGTAAAAGAAACTTCGAACTATAAAATTAACTCAGTACCAGTTGCAAGTACTTTTGTACCTCAAAAAACTAAATCGGTTGAGGTTAAAAAAGAAAAACCTATTTCTCAATTTAACAACTATGCAAAATTAGCAATAGGTAATTTTGTAAATATTAATGCTGAAGCATTTAGTACTTTCGAAATTGATAGAGATAGTCAGTTTTCTGTTTTATTAGAACATTTATCTACGCAAGGTGGTATTAGCGGAATTGAGTTAGATGATAAGTATTATGATACAGGAATTCAGTTAACTTATGATAGACAATCAAGAAACTTAAATTGGTCAGCAGATTTTGAACTACAACACCAATTATATAATTGGTACGGCTTACCAGATGGCTTAACAACGCCTATTAATGATATTGTTGGTTTAGATGTGGCTCATAATTATATAGATGTAAATGTAGGAGCACAATTTTATTTAGATAATGAGTTTTTTAAATTTGCTAAAATTAAGTTTAGACATTTTAGAGACGATTTTGATAGCGCAGAAAATAATGTGACCATTAAATCTGAATTTAGTATCCCTTTAGAAGAAATTACAATAAAACTTCCTGTAGAATTAGATTTTGTATCAGGTGAATTTGAAGACAATGTGTTTTTTACACCAGAAAAATACAGTATTTTAAATCTAGGTGTTTCACCTTCTGTTGCTATTAATTTACAAGGTGCCGATGTACAAATTGGAATTTCAGGTTACATTAGTTCTGATTCAGAAAACAGTGATACTGACTTTTTTGTGTACCCTAATATTACCGTTAATTACGAAATACCAGAATATAATGTAAGTGTATTTGGAGGTATAAAAGGAGGCTTAATCCAAAATACATATCATAATGCTATTGAAGAAAATAAGTTTGCCGCACCAGAATTGGCTTTAACACCAACAAGCCAGAGCTTTAATATATTTGCTGGAGCTAAAGGAAATTTACAAGGGAATTTTGGATATGAAGCAACAGCTTCTTTTAGAGTAGAAAAAGACAAACCGCTTTGGGTCAAAACAGCTGAAGTTATAGGAACAGATGTTATTCCTTTTGGATTAAGTAACTCTTTTGTTTATGTATACGATGATGTTAATATTGGCCAATTAGATTTAAAGTTAAATTATGATGTAGAAAATAGTTTTGGAATATCACTATCCACACTGTTTACCACTTATGGTTTAGATGACCAAGATGAAGCTTGGAATTTACCAAATTTTGAAGCCAATTTACAAGCTAATTATATTTTTACGGAACAAGTAAAATTAACGGCAGGTTTATTCTTTAAAGGATCAAGAAAAGATATTGACCAAGTAACATTAACAACAGTTGATGTAGATGGTTATTTTGATGCTAACTTTCAGTTAGATTATAAAATAAATAAACAATGGCAAGCTTTTCTTAAAGGAAATAATTTAACATCTCAGAATTATGAATTATGGCAAGATTTTGAAGTACAATCGATACAATTTTTAGTAGGAGCTAAATACTTGTTTTAAAAATTAATTAGATAATACCATTTTATCGAGTTTTATAAAACTTGAACGAATTAAGAGTTTTTGTGTGTTTTAGATGTTAAAAAATTAACTTTTTATTTGCATATATTTACCTCATAAAAACTTACTTAATATGAAAAAGATACTTTTAATATTAATAGCATTTGCTTTAGCATCTACTCAGTTATTTGCTCAAGAAAGAACATTTACTAGTTCTATAAACCATTATATTAATATTAATGGAACGTCAGAACAATATAGTGATGCTATAGATCAACTTTTTGTAATGTTAAAACAACAATATGTATCGCAAAATGTAGCAGCTACAACTTGGACTGAATTAGAAGGAGAAAAACAAAACTCTTTAAATCAAATAAAAGTAATGTTGGCATCGGCTTACCGTAGTCATTTTGATCATGAAGATATAAATAACCTTATTGATTTTTATGAGTCGCCTGCAGGAAGACAATACAAAGTAGATCCAGTACAATTATCTGAAGAGCAAAAAGATCAAATAACACTTTTTTATCAATCGGAAACTGGTAAAAAATTAAAACAACAGAGTGTTTCTTTAAACGAAATGGTTGGTCAAATAAGCCAATCTTGGAGTACACAGTTGTATTTAAGTATGAAAGAAAAATTAGCTGCTAAAGGGCATCAAATATAATTGTTACTCTAAAGTTAACTTAGCTAAATAATCATAATGTTCGCCTGTGTGTATTAACTCACAGGCGAATCCATTTACAGCTGCAGCTCTTTGTAGTGTATTGTAATCAACATATAACCAATCAAAGACTTCAGAGGTTTTATTGTTGTAACTTAATTGGTATTGCATTTCTCCATAATAACCCTGTGCGGCATCTACCCAATATTCACCATCTTCATTTTCGAATAAATAAATTAAATCGGTTGAGTCTAATAATATTTGTCCGTTTTTAGATATTAAGGTTTTTAAATGTTCGAAAAAAGTATTAAAATTATTAAGTGTACCAACAATACCACTTCCGTTCATTAGCATTAAAATAGTATCATACTTACCACTATGTTGGTAAAAATCTTGAATATGAGCGTTGGTTATTCCTTGTGCTTTACAAATTTCAATTGCTCCTGTAGAGGTATCTATAGCGGTAACTTCTAATTTCTTATTATTTTGTAAAAATAATGAATGGCTACCTGCACCACAACCAACATCAAGAGTAGTTCCTTTAGATAAGTCCATTGCCATTTGTTCAATAGTAGGCATGTCTTCATACTTTCTAAATAAATAAGGAACAGGAATTTCATCATCGTCAAAATCTGAAGAAAGTACCTTTATAGAAATATCTTTTTTTGTATGGAAATAGTCACTAATTGCATGACCAAAAATATCGTGTAGCATAGTTTGCAAAGTTAGGGTTTTATTGTAGTAAATAAATAGGATTAATGAATATGCATATTCAAAATTATTTCAAATAAGCGAACAGCTAGTATTTACTATTTTTAATGAATTACCTTTGTACTATGCAAAAAGAAATAGACGGATTAAAGAAGAAAGCTAAAGAAAATCAAAAAGCTAATAAAAAGTTTTTAGATGGCTTAAAAAAGAAGCCGCCTAAACAATTGGATGTAATGATGAAAGATTTACATACGAAAGCATTTAACACTATTGATTGTTTAGAGTGCGCTAATTGTTGCAAAACTACTTCGCCTATTGTTACTGATAAAGACACAGAACGTATTGCAAAACATCTTAAAATGAAAGCTCATGCTTTTGAAGATCGTTACTTAAGAGTAGATGAGGATGGAGATAGGGTTTTTAAAACTGCTCCATGTGAATTTTTAGCTGCGGATAATTATTGTTTAATATATGATGTAAGACCAAAAGCTTGTTCAGAATATCCACATACAAATAGAAAGAAGTTTCATTTGTTAAATAAAATAACATTAGAAAACACAGCTATTTGCCCTGCAACATACCAGATTGTAGAAAAGTTAAAAAGTAAATTAATAAAACCAGCTAAAGAGCAAAGAACAGGTCGATAATTTAATTATTGTTTTTAAAATATTTCTTATCAGCCCAAAATGTTCCAAAAGGTATAATTGAACATAATAAAATTATAGCCAATTTTTTAGAAGACCATTTAAATTCTACCTTTAGAAAAATAGCAAAAACAACATAAGCTAAAAACAGTACTCCATGGATCATACCAACACTTTTGTTGGCTGCAGGGTAATCTAAAATATATTTTAAAGGCATTGTAATAAACAATATTACTAAAAAAGATAAACCTTCTAAAAAACTTAATATACGGAAATTCTTAATCATGCAGTAAATATAGTAATACTACTAATATTTAATAAACCTTTTAATAATAGTTTTTGTATCGGTTTTAACTCTTATAAAATAAATTCCAGAGCTTAAGTTATTAAGAGCAATAGTTTTATTTGATTCATTTTTAATAGAACTAACAATTACTTGGTTTCCTATGCCATCATATACAGATAAACTGGCTTTAATTTCTTCATTAAATTTTATGCTAATTTCATTATTAGCAGGATTCGGAGATATATGAAAATCAAAAGTAGGTTTGTTACTAGGTGTACTTATAGCGTTAAAATGATACACTGAATTATTAGCTGAACTATTAATAAAAAAGAACAGAGTAATAAAAAAAGTAACACAGAAAACAGCTTTCTTCCACATAATAGATTATCCATTAAGGATACAACAAATAGTTTTTTCTTGTAATTTTAAAAGCATCTAAGTCTTTTTTCCAACTAGCTTCAATTTCATTAATAGAAAGACCTTGCTTTATTTGGTTTTGCAAAGTAGCATTACCAGCAAGTTTATTAAAAAATGAATTAAAAAAAGTAGTTTTGTTATCTATAGATTTATATGCATTTAGAATCCAAGTAAAGTTAAGCTTTTTTTGAGTGTTAATTTCCCGTAAATCAGTTCCGTAACATAATTTATTATTAAATTTCGGATTATGTGCACCTAAATTAGGTTTAGGTGTAAATTTAAAATCTTTTTTTGGTAATTCAGGAGAACCGTAAATTTGAAATTGCATATCAGTTCCTCGACCAACACTAATTTTTGTTCCTTCAAATAAACATAAACTAGGATATAAATTTATAGCTATATCATTAGGTAGGTTAGGAGAGGGCTTAATTGGTAAAGAATAAGGAGTGTTATGGGTGTAATTTTTTAAATTGATTATTTCTATATCACACATTACACCATTAGCTAACCATTTTTCTCCATTAATCATTTGTGCATATTCTCCTATAGTCATTCCATGAACAATAGGAATAGGGTGTAAGCCAACAAAACTTTTATATTTTAAATCTAAAACAGGACCATCAACATAATGTCCATTAGGGTTAGGGCGGTCTAAAATTAAAATAGGAATATCTGCTTCTGCGCAAGCTTCCATTACATAATGTAAAGTAGATATATATGTGTAAAAACGAGCTCCAACATCTTGTATATCAAAAATTACTAAATCTAAACCTTCTAACATTTTATCATTAGGCTTTTTGTTTTTCCCGTAAAGAGAAATAATAGGTAACCCTGATTTAATATCAATACCATCTTTTATAACTTCGCCAGCATCTGCTGTTCCTCTAAAACCATGTTCAGGAGCAAAGACTTTTTTTATATTTATATCATGACTTTGTAAAGTATCTACTAAATGAATTGCTTTGCGTTCTTTATTAAAAATTACCGATGTAGGGTTGCTAACAATGGCAATTTGTTTGTCTTTTAATAGATTTAGATAACGTTCGGTTTGTTGTGCACCAGTGTATATACTATCTTTTGGTTCAACTTGGTTAATATTAAGTTCTATTTGCGAAGTTGTTTTGGTAGAAACAGTTTTTTTTCCGCATGAAAGTAATGGTATTACAAGTATTAATAGTGTATTTTTGAAATATCTAAACTTAGTTTTATACATTGAATTTCGAGTATTTTATAGCAAAGCGACTTATTAAACAAAAGTCATACAAAAACAACATTACATCGCCTGTAGTACGTATAGCAATTATAGCTATAGCACTTGGTATGGTAATGATGTTAATATCAATTGCTACCGGTGTTGGTTTACAGCGAAAGATACGAGAAAAAATTGCCTTGTTTAATGGTCATATCGAAATATCTAATTTTGATAATAATTTAAGCCAAGTTTCAGTAAAACCAATTAACACTCAACAAAGTTTTTATCCTGATTTTAAAGAAGTACCAGATGTTAACCATATACAAGGGGTAGCAACTAAAGCAGGAATAATAAGAACAGAGACCGATTTTGAAGGGGTTATAGTAAAAGGTGTTGGGATTGATTATGATTGGACTAATATTACGGAGTATATAAAAG
>CAZCHR010000114.1:0-8217 GCA_964498665.1 uncultured Tenacibaculum sp.
TAATACAAATTATATCATATAAAATATCCAAAAAGCATTCATTTTAATTATAATAAACAGTTTGCTTCGCAGCGTTTAATTTTTTTCACCTATAATTAAACATTATCTAAATTGTCTCTTATCAAAACCTCTCGTATTCTTTTTTAAAAATTGAAAATACTCATATTTTCAAACACAATTTACTAACAGCTCGTAACCGAAAAAAAGATTACATTTTGTTTACAAATTAAATCTTGATTGAATATGCAATTTTCGTTGTAATTTTTTTCAGAATATTCTCTTTATTAAATATGTGATTTATACAATATACAGTTGTATAGTTTATGTAACATAAAAAATATTTTTTTTAGGGTAAATTAAATCCCTACTGTTTTAGTAGTGTATTGCGCGATACTATTTAAACTATTAAGATTAATAAACATACAACAGCATAATGAAAAATTTGAATAAAATAATATTATCAATATTAATTACTACGTCAATTTTATTGATTAGTTCGTGCAATAAAGATGAAATAGAAATAACTCCAGTGGCTGATGCTGTTGGAAATGGAAATTCTGGTTCTAATACAGGTAGTAATTACAGGTGGTAATTCTGGATCAAATAATCAAATACAAGGACAACCTGGTGAAATTACTTTGTATAAAATTGAAGGAGATAATATTTCTAAAATTGCTGATTATAAAGTTACAGGGCAAGAATTAGAATATCAAAAAGATGTAGCTAAGCATAATGAAATTTGGGATTTAGTGAAGAAAATTGTTCCTTCAAACCAAAGATCAAAAATGAATGAGTTTTTAATCTATAATGGCAATCAAAGTGCTGGATTTGTTGTGCAAACTAAACAAGATTTATCTACTTGGAAAATGGGTATTGCAATAAATTATGCTTATCAAGGTGGGTTTAATTCTGGAGGTGAGTTAGCATATACAATTATTCATGAATTTGGTCATGTATTAACTTTAGATAAAACTCAATTAGATGCTTCTATTACTGAAGCAAATTGTACAAATTATTTTCCTGGTGAAGGTTGTGCTAAAGAAAACTCATATATTAATGAGCTTTAAACTAAATTTTGGAAAGACATTTGGGCAGAATATCAAACTGCTAAAGCAGATCAAAGTACTCAACAAAAGTTTTATGAAAAATATAAAGACAGATATGTAACACAATATGCATCTACTAACCCTGGAGAAGATATTGCTGAAGTATTTGCAACTTTTGTAACAAAAAAAGAGAAACCAAATGGTGATAATATTGCTGAAAAGAAAATGTTATTAATGTATAACAGATCTGAATTAGTAGATTTTAGAAATCATATTAGAAACAGTTTACAGTTAAGAGGAAAAGGTAATGCTCCTGCTTTTGAATTACCAAAACCAGGTCAATGGAAAAGAGCTGATACATTTGGTAATCCTTTAAAAACTAAATGTAGACATTAATTAATAAACGCTGTTAAGAGTAATTATAGAAGAAGCCCCTTTTTCCCTTTCAAATACTCTTTTAGAAAACTCTTGATAGCGTTATTTAAAAATAAAAAACATGAGATATTCACTTTTAATATTAATGGCTATAATAATTGGTTGTTCTTCTTCAAAACATGTAAAAGAAGATGCGCTTTTATATTATGGTAAAACTCAATGCTTAGGTAAATGCCCTGTTTTTGACATGTATATTTTTAATGATGGAAAAGTACTTTATGAAGGTCTTAAAAATGTAACATTAAAAGGAAAACATCAATTTAAAATATCATCTTCAGAAATATAAAAAATAAAGCAAGAGCTTGAAAACACTAAATTTTCAACTAATAGTAATATAAAAAGAGATTTACCTAATACTATTTTAAAATTTAAAGGAAATAGATTAGTTATTCAAAATAAAAAAGACATTAAAGATTTAATAAAATTGCTTGAAAAAATTAAATCATAATTTTTTAATTTTTTTTTGTTTAAAAGACCATATTTATATGGTCTTTTTTATTGTTATAACTTTTTACTCAGAATAAACATATTACATTTGCTGAATGAAAAAAGAACAATCTAAACTAGAATTTATAGCTTTAATGGCATCATTAATGTCTTTGGTAGCTTTATCTATTGATGCATTACTACCTGCTTTAGAACAGATTGGAGTTAGTCTTGGAACTCAACAAGAATCCAATAACAATCAACTTTTGGTTACTATGATTTTTTTAGGTTTAGGTTTCGGTCAATTAATTTCTGGTCCTGTTTCTGATAGTTTAGGGAGAAAACCTGTAATTTATGGTGGTTTTTTACTTTTTGTAATCGCTAGTTTTATATGTGTAACTTCAAAAAGTATTGAAATGATGGTGTTTGGGAGAATTTTACAAGGCATTGGTCTTTCAGCTCCTAGAACTATTAGTATTGCAATGGTTCGTGATAGTTTTAGTGGAGATTATATGGCGAAAATTATGTCATTCATTGTCGTTATTTTTATTTTAGTTCCTGTAATTGCCCCTGCTATCGGTAAATTAATGTTAGATGTTTATGGATGGAAATCCATATTTTATAGTCAATTAATATTTGGAGTTTTAGTGATGTTTTGGTTATGGAAGCGTCAACCAGAAACATTAAAAGAAGAAAACAGAATAAAATTATCTATTCGGCTTTTTATTGACGGAACCAAAGAGTTTTTTAAACATAGACAAGCTATAATTTTCACCTTAATTTCAGGTTTTATTACAGGTTCATTTATGGTATATTTAAGTGCTTCTCAACAAATTTTTCAAGAACAATATAATTTAATTGATGAATTCCAATACATATTTGCTGGTTTAGCGATATCAGTAGGTTTTGCTACTTTTTTAAACGGTACACTTGTAATGAAATTGGGTATGCAAAAATTAATAGCAATTTTTCTAATTGTATTTACTTTCATTCCAATCATTTATATTTTTCTTTTTTATCAGACAGAAAACCCAAGTATTACAATTTTATTAACCTTTTTCGGGTTACAGTTCTTTGCAATAGGGTTTTTATTTGGAAATCTTAGAGCTTTAGCAATGCAACCCGTTGGGCATATTGCTGGAATTGGAGCCGCAATAAACGGATTTACTTCTACAATTATGGCAGTACCTATTGCAACATATATAGGTAAGTTTATTGTTACCACTACTCTACCTCTTTTTGTAGGATTTTTAGTTTGCGGAATTTTATCCTTAATCCTATTTAATTTCGTCCATTCAAAATCATTTACTAAATAATTATGATTGATATTTTATTTGAAGATGATTACATCATCTGTGTTTCAAAACCTAATAATGTAGTAGTACATCATGCACACCATTCCAGAAATGTTTCTGACGAAGATTCATTATTACAATTGCTTTTTAAAAAATTTGAAAAGAAATTTTACCCAATCCATCGTTTAGATAGAAAAACTTCAGGTATTATTTTATTAGCAAAAGAAAACAAATATGTTTCAAAATTTCAAGAATTATTTACAAATAATGAGATTCAAAAAACATATCATGGTATTGTAAGAGGTCATTCTCCAGAAGCTGTTGTTATAAATTCTCCTGTAAAAGGAAGAGATGCTAATGTTTATAAAGAAGCTGAAACTCATTTTAAAACTATAGCTAAAATTGTACTTGATATACCTGTAAAACCTTATGATACATCAAGATATAGTTTGGTTGAAATGAAACCAAAAACAGGTAGATTGCATCAATTACGTATACACACAAATAAAATTAGCCATCCGTTAATAGGAGACCCTAAATACGGTGATAAAAATCATAATGTAATGTTTATTGATAATTTTAATTGTGAGAATCTTTTTTTACATGCACATACTCTTGAATTTGTACATCCATTTAATGGTGAAAACCTTTTAATTAGAGCAAATTTCCCTAAAGATTGGTTAATTATTTTTGATCGTTTTAAATGGTCTGTTTAAGAAAACAGTAGAGTAAGTAATGTATCTGTATTACTACTAATTGTATTCAAATAAAAAAGAGAGTTGTACTAATGTAGAACTCTCTTTTTATAAGGTTTTAATGGAAATTATATTTCTTTAAAAATAGCGTGCATTAAACGTTTTTTGTCGTTAATGCTTTCTTCTAAAGAAATCATAGTTTCTGTACGGTTAACGCCATGAATGTCATCTATTTGATATATAATGTCTTTTGCATCGTTAGTGCTTTTAGCTCTTACTTTACAAAAAATATTATACTTACCAGCAGTAACATAAGCTACGGTAACATTTGGTATTAATCGTAAATTATCTAAAACATGCTGGGTCATAGATGTTTTTTCTAAGAACACACCTACATGAGCTATAAAAGAATACCCCATTTTCTCATAATTCAAAGTTAATGTTGAACCTTGAATTATACCTTCATCTTCCATTTTTTTAACACGTACATGAATTGTACCAGCAGAAACTAATAATTTTTTTGCTATGTCTGTAAAAGGTGTACGAGCATTTTCAATTAAAATGTCTAAAATTTGATGATCAATTTCATCTAATACGAACTTTTTCATTTTTTATTTTCTTCAAGTATTGTTGCTAAAATATATTTTTTTTCTAATTTAAAGAAGCTTTTTTTTGAGAAAAATTTAAGGTTTACTAGATTTAGTTGAATTCTTTATGGGCTAAATATGAAGATAAATTGCTTTCTTTTTCCTTGGTTAAAGCTAGCGCAAATTTACCATTTTCTATCTTTTCTACATACTGATAAGCAACATCTTTTTCATTATTTTTAGAACGATAAATTACATCATAGAAGTTCTTGATATTGTTAGGAATAGCTAAATAATCTTTATAATTTTTAAAATTATCAGCAATTGAAATATGATATATTCCTTGTAATAACGCGAAAAAATTGAATTTTCTAACAACTTCTCGTTCATAATCATTCGGATAATGACCTGCTTCTATTAAAATAGTATTATGCCCTAATTTTTGAAAATTGTCTCCAGTTGCGGTTGGATAGAATTCATCCGTATAACGACCTATATGCTCTGGAATTATTTTTTGTAACAATTGGTTCATCGCTACAATTACATTCATTGTTGCTATCCTTCCTTTAGTAACTTTTCTGGTCTCTTCTTCAGATGGAGCTAAAAAAGAAATTGTAGCAGGGTTTTTAGTTCCTTCTACCCCAAATATAGTACGTTGATCGTGTAAATTAAAACAGAAGTCGGGGTTAAAAACATCTAAAATCTTACGCAACAATTTACTTTCTTTTGCTTCTAAAGCAACGGCATCCCTATTTAAGTCAATATCATTGCTATTAACTCTTGTATATACTTCTGCTCCATCAGGGTTTAATAAAGGAACAATGATTAATTGACAGTTTGTTGTTATTGATTCTACAATTTCTGAATCTGAATATAATTTAATAAAATTTAAAAAATCAAACACAGCTTTGGTACCTGTACTTTCATTTCCATGCATTTGGCTCCAAATAAGTATTCTTCTTTTTCCATATCCAAATTTTAACTTATAAATATCTCTATCTTCTTCTGATTTACCAATTATATTACAATTGATATTTCTATCTAATTTTTTAAAAAGAGGTTCAATATCTTTTAAAGTTATCCATCTACCAGATAACTTATCTTCTTTAACTTTTAAATAATTTTCTTCTAAAAAAGAAGTTGTTAACAATGTCATATTATAAAGAAAACCAATCTGATACCAATTCTTTTTCAATAGGCTTAACAGAAGTGTGTATATAATCGTTTTTAATCATGTCGTATTTATAGTCTTTAGACCAGTCTGCAATATTATCAGCTAAAGTGTTTAATGAATTACAAATATACTCTACTTCTTCATTAGTAATTGTTGGATGTATTGATAAACGTACCCAACCTGGTTTTTCAGTATTACAGCCTTCTAAAATCTGATCTTTAATTTTATGCGAAGTATTTTGATCTACATTTAGTAAAAAATGCCCGTAAGTACCAGCGCAAGAACATCCTCCTCTAGTTTGTATACCAAAACGATCGTTTAATAATTTAACAACTAAGTTAAAATGATATTTTTCGAAATAGAATGAAAAAATACTTAGTCTGTCTTTATGGTTTGGTGCTAATATTTTAACACCTTCTATATTTTCTAAACAATTAAAAACTAAAGGATTAATTTCATCCTCACGTTTTTTCATATTATCAGTTCCCATTTGGTCTTTTAACTGAATAGATAAAGCTATTTTAATCGTCTGTAAAAAAGCAGGTGTACCACCATCTTCACGAGTTTCTACATCATCAAAATAATCATGACCTCCCCAAGGGTTAGTATAACTAACTGTACCACCACCTGGATTATCAGGAACCATATTTTTATATAATTTCTTATTAAAAATTAAAACTCCAGAACTACCTGGACCTCCTAAAAATTTATGAGGAGAAAAGAAAATAGCATCTAAATATTTATCTTCCTTTTCTGGATGCATATCAATATCTACATAAGGAGCAGAACAAGCAAAATCAACAAAACATAATCCACCATATTTATGAATTAAAGCTGCTATTTTATGATAATCAGTTTTAATACCTGTTACGTTAGATCCAGCAACTATAGAAGCTATTTTTATAGGTCTATCTTTATATTTTTGAATCGTTTCTTCAAATTTATGTAAGCATACTAAACCAGCATCGTTACAAGGAACAACTACTACATCTGCAATTGTTTCTATCCAAGATGTTTGGTTTGAATGATGCTCCATATGTGAAACAAAAACAATAGGTTTTAATTCTTCTGGAACCTGAGTATGATCTTTTAAACTTTCATTAACTTTTAAACCTAAAATTCGCTGAAATTTATTTACAACCCCAGTCATTCCTGAACCTTCTGTAATTAAAACATCATCATTAGATGCATTTACATGTTGTTTTATAATATTACGTGCCTCATGATAAGCTAATGTCATAGCTGCACCTGATGTAGAAGTTTCTGTATGCGTGTTTGCTACAAATGGTCCAAATTTATTTAATAAGCTTTCTTCTATAGGTCTATATAATCTACCACTGGCAGTCCAATCTGAATAGATCATTTTTTGTTCACCATAAGGTGATTGATAGGTTTGATTAATACCTACTATGTTTTTTCTAAACTTATCAAAAAATTGTTCTAAATTCATAATTATGACTCGTATTGTTGATTAAAATTAAGATTATAATATAACCTTTGCTAAAAGATTTATAATATTAACTAAATAATGTCTTTATGTTTAAATACAGTATTATTTTATTATTTCTTTTATTTCGTCAATTACTCTTTCTGCTAAACTATTAGCTGCTTCTTGACTTGTGCTTTCAGTATAAATTCTAATAATAGGTTCAGTATTTGATTTACGTAAATGTACCCATTCATCAGCAAAATCAATTTTTACACCATCAATTGTATTTACATCTTCATTTTTATACTTATTAGCCATTGTTTCTAAAATCTTATCAACATCTATTTGTGGTGTTAATTGGATTTTATTTTTACTCATAAAATAACTAGGGTAAGAATCTCTTAACTCTTTACAAGACGTTTTTTTATGAGCTAAATGCGATAAAAATAAAGCAACACCAACTAATGAGTCACGACCATAATGAGATTCTGGATAAATAATTCCACCATTACCTTCACCTCCAATAACTGTATTGGTGTCTTTCATCATTTGTACTACGTTTACCTCTCCTACTGCAGAAGCGGTATAAGTACCACCATGCTTTTCGGTAACATCTCGTAATGCTCTTGATGATGATAAGTTAGAAACTGTATTTCCTCCACCCAATCTTCCTAAAACATAATCTGCACAAGCTACTAATGTATATTCTTCTCCAAACATAGAACCATCTTCTGATATTAATGCTAAACGATCAACATCTGGATCTACAACTATACCTAAATCAGCTTTTTTCTTAACTACTAGTTTAGAAATATCTGTTAAATTTTCTTTTAAAGGTTCTGGATTGTGAGGAAATTGACCATTTGGCTCACAATATAACTCTACACATTTAACACCTAACTCTTTTAATAATGCAGGAATAAAAATTCCTCCTGTAGAATTAACTCCATCTACAACTACTTTAAATTTTGCTTTTTTAATAGCTTTTACATCTACTAAATCAAGTTTTAAAACCTCTTTAATGTGTTTCTTTAAATATTTTTTATTCTTTCTATACTTACCTAAATCATCAACTTCGGCAAAAGAAAAATCTTCACTTTCAGCTAATTTTAAAATTTCTTCACCATCAG
>CAZCHR010000115.1:0-8111 GCA_964498665.1 uncultured Tenacibaculum sp.
CTTTAAAACATGACCTCCGTCAAAGACGGA
Organism: uncultured Tenacibaculum sp.; assembly: GCA_964498665.1. GTDB lineage: Bacteria > Bacteroidota > Bacteroidia > Flavobacteriales > Flavobacteriaceae > Polaribacter. The sequence continues at coordinate 31 of CAZCHR010000115.1, forward strand.
GGTTTTTTAAGGAGAAATAAAACAAATTTGCATTCGTTTTATAAAACTCTTTATTTCCTTTCCCTGCTTCTACATCACCAAAAAGAAAACGTTTTTTATCTTCTTTTAATTTGATATTCATCGCCATTTCATCAGAATCTGAAATGTTTTTTAAGAAGGCTACTTCGTTGTAATTATCGATAACCTCAACTTTATCAACCGCATTGGCTGGTATATTTTCTACTCCAAGCTTTGTACCTCCGTTAAAGAATTTTTTTCCATCAACTAATAATTTGGTTACTTTTTTTCCTTGTACAGTTACACCTCCTTTTTTATCAACCTCAACTCCTGGTAGTTTTTTAAGTACATTTTTAAGCTTACGCTCACTCCCGTTTATAAACTTATCGGTATTATAAATAATAGTGTCTTGTTTTACCCTTATCGGTAATTCTATAACCACTTCGTCTAGCTGGTTTTTAGCTTCTTTTAAAGTAATGTTTTTAGTAGTGTTTTGTATAGGTATTATTTCAAATTCAGTCTTTTCATACCCTATATAACTTATACTAATTGTATAGATATTGCTTTTAGTTAATTCTAATCTATAACGACCTTGTTCATCAGTAATAGCAAAACTCATGTTTTTAGTTACATCTTTAGGTTTTGCGATAATATTAGTAAATGATAACGGGTTTTGTAAACTATCTTTTACTACTCCTTTAAAAACAATGGTTTGAGCATAATTACTAATGTTAATTATAAAAATTAGTATCGTGAATACAATTTTTTTGAGCATTAATTTTTTAGATCTTTAAAGAAATTTCTACTCATTTCATCATACTCTTTTACAGTCATTCTTTTTCCTTTTATTGGCTTTTTTATGACTATTTTTTCTTTTGAGTTTAAAGCAATTTTTGTTGCTCTAATATTTATTCTGTTGTATGAAACCTCTAAAATTAACCCCGGTAAACCAAAATAATCAATAGGTCCAAAACTTACAGGTATTGTGGGGGTAAACCAAGCTATTGTTGTAACAGCCGGTTTATCGTCTCTTACTTTTTTAACTGTAACTGCTTTAAAACATAGGTAATCACCAATTTTTTTAGTTTCTTGAGTTATTGTCCATTCAATTTCTGGTAAATCAACTCTTAAAAATTCATTATCGTTTAGTTGTTTTAAATAATCTTTTTCAGTAGAATTTACATAATAAACATTCTTGCTCCCGGCTATAATAGATGTCATGTTTAGTCCTTTTTTTGACTCATTTCGTATCTTATCTTCAACTAAATATAATGATTCATTTTTAAAAAACTTTAAAACACCAACGACATCTTTAGTATTCATCAACATTTTTCGAATAGCCTGTTGGGCTAGTTTATTTGTATTTTGTTTTTTAAATAGCGAATCTACCTGTTGCTCAGTATATGGTTTTAATGAAATCGTATAAAACACTTTGCCTTGTATAGTATTTTGAGACAAGAGAGTTATTGTAAATAATAAATTAATTATATTTTTTTCTTTAATAAATAATTTAAATGGTTAATTATATTATAATCTTGAATGTTTATATCTTTTCAAGATTTTTAACTATTCTTCGTGAATAGAATATTTCAAATCTATTCATAATAAAACTAAGGTTTAAATAAAAAACCATAAAAAAAGTAAGATTTTACCTTACTTTTTTATGGTTTTACACTCTAATTATTTTTTTAAGCAGTTAGAAGTTACTTCAAATACTTCCCAACAAAGAAAGTTCCGAATGGCAAGATTGATAATAAACAAACTATTCCGAAGGTTTTGTTATCCCACTTTAATTCAGATTTTAGCATAATAGCCAATACAATATAAAGTACAAATAAAATTCCGTGAGGCTTTCCTAACATTTTAACATACTCTGGGTTTCCTTGTAAGTATTTTATTGGTGTTGCTATAAATAGCAACAAAATATAAGAAAGACCTTCTAATAAGCTTACTACTTTAAATATATTTATCATCTTATTTTTATTAAAATTGTGTTATTAACGATACTGATACATTACGTCCTGGGGCAGAAACACCTGAAGCAAATTCTTTATAATGCTGATCGAATAAATTAGTTAACTGAGTTTGTACAGTAATATTAGTGTTTACCTCGTACTTTGCATATAAACCAAAAGTCATCCAACTTGGTGTACCATAATATTTATCTTCATCATTAGTGGCGTTTTCATCTACAATTGGTGTTTGTTGTTGGTTATCTATCCCTTCCATTAAATTATAATCTTTAATATCTTTTTTAGCATTAAAAACCATGTTAGCCCCAGCTTCTAATTTGTTATTAGAATAATTTAAATCAAATCTTCCAAATAATGGTGGAATAGAAGATAATGGTCCGCTAGTTACTTCATCTTTTTCAAAGGTATGTCCTTTGGTATAAGTAACAGAACCTAGAGCTTTCCAGTTTTTATGTAATCTTCCTTGAAAGCTAGCTGTAAATCCTGTTATGTAAGCGCTTCCTAAATTTTGATTTGCTAAAATATCATTGTTTACTGCTAAAAAATCTTCTTCATCATAAGTAATAATATCATTACCAGATATTGGTGTTTTAATAATTATTTGATCGATGATAGTATAATAAGCATTTACTCCTACTCGAAATTTTCTATTATTAAAATACTTCTGTAATCCTACTTCAAAATTATAGGCAAATTCTGGTCCTAAATCTGTATTTGGTATTGTTAACTTACCACTTTTCTCTCTTACTTTTCCTACATCATCGATATTAGGTGATCTAAATCCTGATGAAATTACACTGTTAAATTGCCAAGTTCTGTTTGGCTTGTATACATAACCAATCGTTGCTGTTAAAGATTGATTATCGACTTTAATATCATCATTCTCTAAACTGATAAAAGTGTCATCAATCCATTTTGCTTTTAAAACAGTATGTGTTGCTCTAAGACCTGTATTTAATGTAGATTTAGCACTAATATCTTGACGATAATCTGCATAAATAGCAGAACTTAAATAACTACTTCCTCCATCTGGGTAACGAGATTGGACTGGAAAATTTCCATTAAATCCAATTATTTCTCCATCATTAATAGTTAAGTTTTTTCCTTGTGGAGTAGAACTAACATCATTGTAAGCAACCTCAAAACCGTAACCTAAATTTCTTTTTTTAGCTAATGGTACAGTAAAATCACCATTTAAACTAAAAACATCTACATCTTCTTCACGGTATGTTCTTTCTAAACTTCCAAATTTTCTTTGAATACGACTTTCTTTAACATTTTGATAAGCAAATGTAATTGACCCTTTATCTAACCATTTTTTCTTTGGGTTAATTTCTAATTGAGGAGATATTAACAGTCGTTTCTGCGGTCCATAATACCATTCTGCAAATTTTAATTGACCATTTTTATATTCATTCAGTTTATCAAAACGAGGAACATCAGATGATGTTGAGTATTGAATATTCACCTTTAAATCAGTATTTTTTGATAACGAAACATAAAACTTCTGTAATACATCTGTTTGACTAAAACCTGTATTTCGTTGAAGATTACCATCGTTATTTACTAAAGGATTCTCTGAGTAATTTCCATTTAAATTATCTGAATAAAAATTCACTTTTCCCCAATCATCAAAACCATGAGAACGATTTTTACCCATTTTTAAATCTCCGAAATTACTATGCGATACACTTGTAAATGACGCCCATTTTTTAAATTGTAATTCTGTAGAAATAGTGTTTGTTATTTCATTATTAACGGAACTATATCGTAAAAAATGACTTCCTTTAACAGTATTTTTATCAGATAATTTAGGTGTTTTCGTATAATAATGAATAACACCTCCTAATGCATCTGAACCATAAATGACTGATGAAGGTCCGAAAACAACTTCTGTTCTATCTAATAAATTTGGACTAACCGTTATTGAGTTTTGTAAATGTCCTTTCCTATAAATTGCATTATTCATTCGAACACCATCAACAACCAATAAAACTCGATTACTTTCCATACCTCTAAGTACAGGGCTTCCTCCACCAAATTGAGATTTCTGAACTTTTATCCCTGGAATACTCGCTAATAAATCTGCTGATGTTTGTGGTGATATTTTTTGGATGTCTTTTGCTGAAACTACCGCTATCTGTTCAGCAATTCTATTTGTTTTTGCTTTATTTTTAAAAACAGAAAGAACAATTTCATCTAATTGTTCTGACTCTTTAGATAAATAAACTTGATAATCGTTTTTTTCTAATACAGATTTTTTTTCTTGAAATTCTGCGTAAGCAACATGAGAAAAAATAAGAAGTTCGTCTTTATTAAAAGTCGATACATCTACAATACCTTTATTATTACTTATTGCCGAGGTAATTTTATTTTTATTAAATACTGCTACACCTTGAATTGGCTTACCTGTTTCGGCATCAATTACAGTAAGGTTTTGCGAAAAAATAGAGGTGATTACTAGTAAAAAAAATACAGTTATAACTTGCTTCATATATCAACTAAACACGGTTTCTAAAACGTCTAAAGATTTAGGTTTTCTAAAACCCTCCAAATGTAATTCAAAATATTGAATTATAATTCGTAGGATTATTTGTCTTTCATTTTTATTGTACAAAACTTCATTTATCCTATCAAAATTTATGCCTAACAGTCTTTTAAAAAGAATTAATTCACTTCCTTTTATAACTAGTTTTTCATATTCAACATCAGTAAACCTTCCTTCCAATAAATTAAATGCTTTTTTATTAGTTTCAGTAACATCTGGATAAAACCCCAAATACCTTGATAAATTCAATAAAAACAATAAATGAAAGTTCGCTATATTATCATTGGTATCTAACCAAATTAAGCTTGTTTCTATATATTTATATAGCACCTCATTTTCTTCTTCTTCTTGAATAATATTTGACAGCACTTCTGACAAAAACATTACAATTGTCTGCTTTATTACCGATGTATAAATATTTTCGTAAGGATGAACAACCTGAACTTCTTTAATAGAATTTAAAGTATTTTTATTATTGTGATTTGCAGTAATTAATAATTGATTTAATGATTGAAAATGTGCTGCTTTTAATTTTCCTTTTTTAGCTTTTAAAATTCCTTTAAGCATATACGATTTTACACCATCCTCTAAAGTAAAGCACTTTACTATTAAACTTGTATCGCTATATTTTAAGGCACTTAAAACAATTGCTTTTGTTGTTACTAATGCCATTTAAATTTTAAAATTAAGTATTAATATTTTAAATCCTTATCAAAGATATTTAATATTAACGACAAAAAAATAATACTTTCGTACAAATTAGATTCAGGTATTTATGTCATTAGAAATAGAAAGAAAGTTTTTAGTAAAATCTACAGATTTTAAAGCGGTTTCATTTCAAAAGAACTTTATAAAACAAGGCTTTTTAAATTCTAATAAAGAACGTGTTGTTAGGGTACGAATAAAAGACGAAACTGGTTTTATTACTATTAAAGGAAAATCAAATAACTCAGGAACTACACGCTATGAATGGGAAAAAGAAATCTCTAAAAAAGAGGCGAACGAATTACTAGATTTATGTGAACAAGGTGTTATTGAAAAATACCGATATTTAGTAAAAGTTGATAATCACACTTTTGAAGTTGATGAATTTTTAGGCGACAACATAGGTTTACTTATTGCTGAAGTGGAATTAAGTAATGAAAATGAAATTTTCAAAAAACCTGATTGGTTAGGTAAAGAAGTTACTGGTACTACTAAATATTACAATTCTTGCCTTAGTAAACTACCATATTCTAAATGGTAAAAACTATTTTTAAACATAAAAATAAATTGTAATAAAATGACTAAAGCTTCCTAAAAGCACAAAAACATGAAAAATTGCGTGGTTATATTTTATTTTACCTATCGAATAAAATATAGCTCCAACAGTATAAAAAACACCTCCTGCTATTAAATAAATTAACCCTTCTGTTGATAAGTTATTCATTAAAAGTAAAAGCTTGTTTTTTTAATGCATCTTTATCATCTATAGCTAAATTTTCAGTTTTTAAAAACTCAACTTGCTTTACTCTAAAAACTCCTGGACTTCCTTTAAAAAAATCCCAAGAAAACAAACGTTTTGCGTCATAATATACCTGTGTAACTATAGGCATTTGGTATTGAATTGCTAAACTAAATGCTCCGTTTGTAAATGGAGCTAAAACAACATTTTCTGTTGGCACCAATCCTTCCGGGAAAATAGCAATACTCAAGCCTTTATCTAATCGGTTTTTTATGCGAGCACATACTTCTTTTCTACTTTTAGAATCGCTTCTATCAACCATTATCACAGCTTTTTTGTAGAAAAAACCAAATATTGGCAGCTTAACTAACTCTTTCTTCCCAACAAATAAAAGTGGATTTTTATTCATTGCAATCATAATCCAAGGATCTAATAATGATGCATGATTTGCTATAAAAACATAACTTTTATTAGGATCTGTTTTTTGTTGTTTATCCATTTTTAAATGAAACCCCATTCCGTAAATTAGATAAAAAGACCAAGCTCTCATCAATTTCCAAAAAGTAGGATAGTATTTTTCATCAGATAAAAGAATCAATAAAAAAGGAACCATTAGAAGCACCGATACTATAATTAAAAAATAAAACCAAATACGCCAAATTAAGCGGAAAGGAAAAAGTACATATTTCATAGATGCGAATGTACTAATTTCTTTTGTGTGATAAATTTTAAGCTTATTTTTGCTCATATTATTTTTGTTATAAACTTAACAAAAACATAAATTTTCAAACAAAAAACATGTCAAGAGTTTTAACCGGAGTACAAAGTACAGGAACCCCACATTTAGGGAATTTATTAGGCGCAATTTTACCTGCTATTGAAATGGCAAATGACCCTAAAAATGAATCGTTTTTATTTATTGCTGATATGCACTCTTTAACACAAATTAAAGATGGTAAGCAACTACGTGAAAACACCTATAGTACTGCTGCTACTTGGCTTGCTTGTGGAATTGACATTAGTAAAACCGTTTTTTATCGTCAAAGTGATATACCAGAAGTAACTGAACTATCTTGGTATTTAAGTTGTTATTTTCCGTTTCAACGTTTAACACTTGCGCATAGTTTTAAGGATAAAGCTGATAGATTATCGGATGTAAATTCTGGATTATTTACTTACCCAATGCTAATGGCTGCTGATATTTTATTATACGATGCAGAACTTGTTCCTGTTGGAAAAGATCAATTACAACATCTTGAAATGACTCGTGATGTTGCTAGTAGAATAAACAATATTATTGGTGATACTTTAGTTTTACCGCAAGCAAAAATTAATGAGCATACTAAATTAGTTCCAGGAACTGATGGTGAAAAAATGAGTAAATCAAGAAATAATTTTATTGATATCTTTTTACCAGAAAAGAAATTACGTAAGCAAATTATGGGAATTCAAACTGATAGTTTAGCACTTGAGGATCCTAAAAACCCTGATACCGATAATGTATTTGCTTTATACAAATTATTAGCCTCTGATGAGCAAACTGCTGAAATGCGTGCTAATTACGAAGGCGGAAATTACGGATATGGGCATGCAAAACAAGCTTTATATGAATTGATTTTAGAACAATTTGCTGACGTACGTACAAAGTATAATCATTACATGGAAAACCGTCACGAAATTGATGAAGCTTTAGCTATTGGAGCTGAAAAAGCTCGTGTAATTGCCAAAAACGTTTTAAAAAGAGTACGAGATAAAGTAGGGTACTAAATTACACCTAACCATGAGAACTCTATTCATTTTAAATTGTATTTTACTCTTATGTATTTCTTGTGTTCAACAAAAAGAAAAAACATTTATAACTGAAGCTTCTTGCGGACAATGTAAGTTTAGTTTAAAATCTCAAAAAGGTTGTGATTTAGCTATTAAAATTGATAACAAAGCATATTTTGTTGACGGAGCACATATCGATGATTTTGGTGATGCTCATGATGAAAACATAGGTTTTTGTAATGCAATTAGAAAAGTTGAAATTACAGGTAAATTAGAAAGTGGTAGATTTAAATCTAGCTCCTTTAAAATGGTTGAATAGTTTTGATTTATCTATTTATAAAACAAAAAA
>CAZCHR010000116.1:0-8022 GCA_964498665.1 uncultured Tenacibaculum sp.
GTTCTATAGTACAAAAAGGAAAGTTTGCACTTTGCGCTTTTGCATTAGATAAACAGTTAAATAATGTTGATTTTCCTACGTTTGGTAATCCTACAATTCCAGCTTTCATTCTATGTATCTTATTGAAAAATTTTCGATTGCAAATATAATTGTTTGCTTTTAATATTAATAGATTATTTAATACTGAATTATAGTTTTGTTAATAATAGTAAAATTTAATCTATTTATTTTTTAGTACATTTAAATGTTTTTAACCAAACTTAGTTTTTTTCTTTTATGAAAAAATTATCTGATGAAATTTTATGGAAATCTTTAAAGGAAGGAGACTTAAAAGCTTTTAGTGTTCTTTTTAATAGCTATTATTCTAATTTATTTAATTATGGCTTAAAAATTTCTAAAAACAAATCACTAACGGAAGACTCTCTTCAAGATTTTTTTCTTTACATATACGAACATCGAGAGAACTTAAGTGATTTAGATAAGGTATCGCCTTATTTATTTACTTCTTACAGAAGGTTTATTATTAAAATAATTCAAAAAAACTTAAAAACAAAAATTGTAAGAGATATTGATGAGAACATAGTAGATATTAATTTTACTCCAGAAGAATTAATTACAAACCAAGAATCAACTACTTTTAGAAATACTCGATTAACTCAATTATTAAATAAACTACCTAAAAGACAACGTGAGGTTATTTATCTTAAATATAATTGTAACCTTAAAACCCAAGAAATTTCAGAGGTTATGGGTATAAATTATCAAAGCGTTGTTAATAACATTCATAAAGCTATAAAAGGATTAAGAGAAGAAATTCAAATTTTACAATTATTTAATTCTTAAATTCGCGCCAAAATAATGAGTATATATCATTTTATATGTACTTATATTTATATAAGTGTAAGATTACCCCCTTGATGTAAATGACTAATAAAGTTTATCATACTATTAACGATTTTTTAAATGATCCATCTTTTAAAAACTGGGTTTTAAAAACTAATTTATCTGACGTTTCTTTTTGGAATTATTGGATAAATAACAATCCTGATAAAAAAGAATTAGTTAAAGAAGCAGAAGATATTATTCTTGGAATACAGTTTAAACAACAAGTTGTAAATTCAGAAGTAATAGAATCTGAGTGGTTAAAATTACAAGATAAAATTTTAGAAAATAAAAGTATTTCCAAAAAAAATAGTTTAAAAACAAATTCTTGGATTGGTATTGCTGCTAGTATTGTTTTACTTCTTTCAATAGGAATAAGAATGTACTATTTTAATGATGCAATTGTAAAACACACTACTGGGTTTGGTGAAATTTTAAACTTAAAGCTTGAAGATGGAAGTTTGGTTACTTTAAATGCAAACTCAAGTCTTTCATACTCTAAAGATAATTACAGAAAAGTTAAATTAAAAGGAGAAGCATATTTTCAAGTAGATAAAAAGAAAACTACCAACGCAAAATTTTGGGTAATAACCAATGATTTAAAAGTTGAAGTTTATGGGACCATTTTTAATGTTAATACCAGAAAACAAAAAACCCAAGTTTTTCTAAAAGAAGGTAATATTTGGTTATCACTAAATAATGGAAAATCTAGAAAAATGCTTCCTGGTAATTTTATCTCTTATTCTTCTATAAAAAACACTATTACTGAAGATTCTAAAAAAGTAATCGCTAACGAAAAAACATCTTGGAAAGATGGTACATTAACCTTTAATAATTCTACTTTAGAAAAAGTATTAGATAAAATAACAGATACTTATGGTTATGAAGTTATTTTTAAAAACCCTGAAGTTAAAAACATGCTAATAACTGGTACTGTACCTACACATAATTTAGATATTTGTTTAAAAGCAATAGAAAAATCTGTAAATGTTTTAATTACAAAAGAAAACACTAAATTAGTGGTTTCCAAAAAGTAATTTCACATTTCAATTAGCTATTAAATCAAATAAAACAACCTTTTTTTTTCAAGTAATTATCTTCGGATTTTTATGCTTTTCTACTATTTCTTATAGTCAGAAAAAAAAACTTATCTCTATTTCTGATTTACTAAACAATATCAGTGATCAAGACAATGTCTTTTTTACTTACACTTCTACTCTTTTAAAAGGGAAATTAATTGACGAAACTAAATTCAAAAATATTTCTTTTAAAAAAAAGTTACGTCTTTTAAAAAAAGAAACAAATTTAAACGTAGAGTCATTAGGCAATAATTATTATGTTCTTTATTCAAAAAAAAGAGAATTAAAATCAGTTAAAACATTAAAAAATAAAGCTGATTCATTGATAAATATTAGTAATATTAAAAATTATATTATTTCAGGAGTTATATTAAATATTGATAATTCTCCTATAAAAGGTGCTAGTATTATTGAAAGTGAAACTAACAATGGAACAGTATCGTTAGCTAACGGTTCGTTTTCTTTAAAATTAAAAAATAACAAACCAATAATTATTGCTCATGTTGGTTATAAACCTCAAACTTTACAACCTAATAAAAAGCAATTTAAAATAATCTTAGAATCAGGTTTACAACTTGATGAAGTTTTAATCGTCGGCTCAAGAAATAACTATAGAAAAAAGAAAGATGCTGTTATAGCTACTGATATTATTGATTTAAAGATAGCCTCAACCAAAAGTGAATTACTAGAAATCAATCAATTTTTACAATATAGTATTCCTTCTTTTAATGCAACAAAACAATCTGGTGCAGATGGTGCTGACCATATTACTCCTGCAACTTATAGAGGTTTAGGACCAGATCAAACACTTGTACTTATTAATGGTAAAAGAAGACATCAAGCATCTTTAATAAATTTATATGGAACTCGAGGGAGAGGTAATTCAGGTACAGATTTAAATACAATTCCTGTTTCTGCTATTAAAAAAATAGAAGTTCTTAAAGATGGTGCTTCGGCACAATATGGTTCTGATGCAATTGCAGGTGTTATTAACATTGTATTAAATAATAGCAAAAATTCTCTTAAAGTAAATACTACTTTAGGTTTTAATAATGCTGCCATAAATAATGATTCGAAAAAAATAGACGGTTTTACTTATAAAATTGATGTAAACTACGGAACCAAAATATTAGAAAATGGTTTTGTAAATATATCTACAGAATTTCTATCGAAAGAAAACACCTCAAGACTCGGTACTGAATTAAGAAAAAAATATGGAGACGCTGCAATAAAAAACACTAGTGTTTTTTTTAATTCTGAAATACCTATCAGTAAAAAATCTACTCTATATGCAAACGGAGGTTATAATTTTAAAAACACTGAAGCTTATGCTTTCTCTAGAAAAAAAAATAGTGAAAGAAACGTAATTGATATTTACCCTAATGGTTTTAATCCACTAATTACTTCAAACATTTCTGACAAATCTTTTTCTTTAGGAATTAAATCAAAATATAAAAATTGGAATATTGATTTCAATAATACTTATGGTATTAACAATTTTCATTATTTCATTAAAGAAACCTTAAATGCAACTCTTTTAAACGCTTCTCAAACTGAATTTGATGCTGGTGGGCATCTTTTAAGTCAAAACACAATAGGTGTAGATTTTTCTAAAAATTTCATGAATTATTTTAAAGGAATAAATATTGCTTTTGGATTAGAACATAGGTTAGAAAACTATGAAATATTTGCAGGTGAAGAGTCTTCTTATGCTGCTTATGACAAAAACGGTAACATTGTAAATGTATCAACCCCAACATCTGACTTACTTTCTCTGAATAATAAAATTAGACCTGGAGGTTCTCAAGGTTTCCCTGGATATTCTCCTAATAATGAAGTTAACAGAAGTCGTACTAATTTAAGCTTTTATGTAGATTCTGAATTTGATTTTACAAAAAAATGGATGATTGCCACAGCATTACGTTATGAAAATTATAGTGATTTTGGTAGTACATTGAACTCAAAAATAGCAACCAGATATAAAGTATCTCCTAAAATAAATATTAAAAGTTCTTTTAGTACTGGATTCAGAGCTCCTTCATTAGCTCAAATATATTATAACTTAACTTTTACTAATTATATGAGTAATAGCCCAACAGAGTCAGCTTTAATTGCTAATAATAATCCTATTACAAGAAGATTTGGTATCGGAAAATTAAAAGAAGAAAGAGCTAAAAATATTAGTTTAGGTTTTTCGTATAATATTTCTCCAAACTTTAATTTAAGTATTGACTCTTATAATATTTCTATAAAAAACCGAATAATATTAAGTGGTAATTTTACCCCAGCTATAACGAATTCAAATGTTGAAAATGTTCAATTTTTTACAAATGGTGTTCATACAACAACAAATGGTATGGATATTAAGATTAATTGGTTTAAGAGATTTAATAAATCTAAATTATCTATAAATTTATTAGGTAATATAAATTCAATGAAAATTAATTATGTTAATAACAAAAAGTTAGATCAAGAAACATTTTTTGGAATTAGAGAACGTTATTTTTTATTAGCTTCTGCACCAAAAAGTAAATTTAGTTTTAATTTTAATTATCAAAAAGAAAAATTTAATGCAAACGTAAATATTACTAGATTTAGTAGCATAGATTTAATAGATTGGCAAATTAATAATGACCTTAGTCTTTATAATAATTCTACTCAAAAACGTATTATAGCTGCTACCGATACTTATAAACCCAAATATACTGTTGATTTACATTTAAGATATCACATATTTAAAAATGTTATATATCAAATAGGCGCTAACAATATATTTAACAACTACCCTACTATTCAAGATAAAAATACTGATAGTGGTGGTCTATGGGATGCAACACAAATGGGAACTAGCGGTGCTTTTTATTATTCTAAATTTCAATTTAATATTTAAAAAAGTAAAATATATAGAGTATAAAAATTGTAATAAGTACTTATAAATAATATAACCACTAATTTGTATTGTTAAACATTATATAAATTATTAATAAAATCGTTATTAACTAAATACTTATTCATGAAAAAGTTTACACTTTTAATTATTACTATTCTATGTAGTACCTTTATGTGGTCTCAATCACAAATACAAGGTACTGTTATAGACAGCAGCAATAGTCCATTACCTGGAGCTAATATTGTTGTAAAAGGAACAACAAATGGTACAAATACCGATTTAAACGGTAAATTTACTTTAACTGTGCCAAGTGACGCTACGTTAATTGTTAGTTTTTCTGGTTTTGAAACCAAAGAAGTCCCTGTAAACGGAAAAACATCTTTAACAATTACATTAACTGATGGTTTACAATTAGATGAAGTTGTTATTACAGGATCAAGAACACCTGCAAGAAGTAACACTTCTAGCCCATTACCTGTAGATATTGTAGGAGTAAAAGAGCTACAAGCAACAGGTCAAGCTACGTTTGATAAAGCTTTACAATACAAAATACCATCTTTTAACACAGTACAAACACCTGTTAATGATGCAACTTCTTTATTAGACCCATATGAAATTAGAAATATGGGGCCATCTAGAACTCTTATTTTAATTAACGGTAAACGTAAAAATTTGAGTGCTTTACTATACACACAAGACTCACCTGGTCGTGGTGAAACTGGTGCGGATATTTCAGCTATACCTACAGATGCAATAAAATCTATTCAAATTTTACGTGATGGTGCTTCTGCTCAATATGGATCTGATGCAATCGCTGGTGTAATGAATGTTATTTTAAAAGATAATTATAATGCAGGATCAGCAACATTTAGATCAGGAATTACTGGTGAGGGTGATGGTGAAATGGTAGGAGTTAGTGTTAATAATGGTAGTTCAATTGGAGAAGGTAAAGGTTTTATTAATTATACAATTGACTTTTCTAAAACTGCTTTAGCAAATAGACCTGGAGTAGTTAGTGCTGAAGGAGAAGCTTTTGCTGACACAGGTTTTGGAGTACCTTTAGCAGATGTAAAAAGTTTTTTATCTAGAAAACCAGATGCAGGAAATATAAATGGTTCACCTGAAACAACTGCTTCAAAATTTTTAATTAATGGAGCGTATAATTTATCTGAAAAGAATAAATTATATTTTAATGCTGCTTATGTATATAAAAATGTAAATTCATTTGCTAATTATAGAACACCATACTGGAAACAAGCAACAGGTGATTTAGCTTATCTTAAAGATTTATTCCCTGCAAATGTAGCTGGAGGTTATGATGGTTATTTACCAACTTTCGAAGGTGTTTTAAATGATTTTAATGCAACATTAGGTCTTAAATCAGAAAAAAACGGATGGAATACTGATGCTAGTATTACTTTTGGAGGAAATAAGCAAACATATAAAGTAAATAACTCACATAATGGTAATGGCACCAAGAATCAAACTACAGTTGGTGATTTAAATGGAAATGGTTTTATTGATATAGGTATTACTCCTTATGATTTAAATAACGATGGTACAATTGGTACTTTTGAAGGTCTAGAGCTTATTGAAACCAATAAATATAACGAAAATAGTCCTACTAGTTTTGATCCAGGAGGAACAGCATTTAATCATATTGTTGGTAATATAGATATTTCAAAAATTTTATCTGACAAAGTCTCTATTGCTTTTGGAGCTGAATTTAGAGCAGAAAATTTTGAAATAATAGCAGGAAGTTTAGCATCTTATGAAGATGGTGGAGCTGATTCTTTTGCCGGTAACCGAGCTGAAGATTCAGGAAATTTTAATCGTTATAATTTAGGTGGATATGCCAGTTTAGATTATGATATTAATAAAGATTTCTTGATAAATGCAACTATTAGAGCTGAAAATTATTCTGATTTCGGAAGTACATTTGTATGGAAAGCTAGTTCACGTTATAAATTTGCAGATGATAAATATACATTAAGAGCTTCATTATCTACGGGGTTTAGAGCACCAACTCTACATCAAATTTACACACAAAAATCTCAATATTCATTTGCAGATGGAGGTGGTATTGAAGTTGTTGGTTTAGTTAATAATGTTTCACCAAAAGCAAGAGAATTAGGTATTCCTAAACTAAAACCTGAAGAATCTACTAATTTCACTGTAGGTATTGGAGGTAAACCTACAAAAAACTTAAGTTTTACTTTAGATTATTATAAAATTGATGTTGATGATAGAATAATATATACTAATCAAATTGGTAAAAATCAATTTTTTGTAAATGGGTTTAATACAACAACATCTGGTTTAGATTTTGTTGCAAACTACAAAGGAATTGAATTAGGTAATGGTAAATTAGGTTTTAATTTATCTGGTAATTATACAATTGCTAACGAAAGAACTAGTGCTTTACCAAAATTTGCTGGTCAAGATATATTAGACAGATCTAACTTAGCTTTAATGTTTACTTCTAGACCACAAACAAAGTGGATTTTAGGTACAAACTACAATATATCTAAATTTAATTTTTCTTTAAATAATACTTATTTCGGAAAGACTACATTTAAACAAAAGTTTATGAGTAATGACTTAAGAACTGAATTTATTCCTAAAATAGTAACAGATTTAGGCATTAATTATAATGCCACAGATAAAATTACTATAGCTTTAAACATAAATAATATACTAAATGTATTACCTGAATGGGAATTTAAAGCAGAAAATTCAAATGGTCAAAGTATAATAGATAGTAAAGTTATTACTGCATCTGGTTTGACTCAAATTGAAAATGAAGCAAATGCTATTACATTTAATAATAGATATGATATTACTACATATGACGGTTCTCACTTTAGTCAATTAGGTAGAATGTTTAACTTATCTGTTAACTATCAATTTTAAATCATTAATAAGTCCCCAAGAATTTATTAATTTGAAAATAGCCGAAATACTAGTATTTCGGCTATTTAATTATAAAATTTCAAACAAAAAAACCGAAGCTACATAGCATCGTTTTTTTTGTTTTATTTAAAAAATAATCTATTTATTCATTGTGCATAAAACTTTGTTTAGCAAGTAACTCATCTTCTGTTTCTACATTATCGTCATCTGGTACACAACAATCTACTGGACAAACTGCGGCACATTGAGGCTCTTCAT
>CAZCHR010000117.1:0-8009 GCA_964498665.1 uncultured Tenacibaculum sp.
TAGAATAGAATCAATTTGAGCGTCTGATAATTTTTTAGGCAAATGGTCATTGTGTTGTGCGAAGCTTAAATAACTTGTAGCTAAAAAAATAATTGATAACGCAGCTTTTTTATTTCTAATTTTCTTTAAAGATTTTTTTAAGTTATCAAAACGAGTGTTTTTAACAAATAAAGAAGCTATTAATCCAAAGAATAATAAAAAATAACCAATATAACTTACCGTTGTTCCCATGAAGTCATGATTTACAGAAAGATGTGTTTGTTCAATTTCTTTACCAGCATTGTCATAACCAGACTGAAATATACGATATCCTTTATGATCTAGGATGTTGTTCATGAAAATTCTAAAATCAAAAGTTTCTTTTTTATCAATTACAGTAACTTCGCTAGCAAAAGAAGCTGCGCTTTCTGAACCAGGATATTTTTCTAATTGAAAGTCATTTAATTTAACGCTAAAAGGCGTTCTACGTTGTTTAGCTCCGTACCAAGCTCTAAAATTTAAGTCATTAATTTTAAACTGTTTTTGACCATCTACATTAAATTGCCCACCTGTTAATTCAATTCGCTCAGTTTTTCCTTTTACAGTAACGTCAAAAACAACCATATCATATTTTTTAGGGTCTTTTTCTCCACGCATTTTTTTAACTTCTCCTTTTATAGGAGGGTTTGGTACTACAAATGGTAGTCCTGATATATTGTAAAGTGATCTTAATTTAAAATTTTGAATAGTATCTTGTTTTACAAGACCTTTTTTTTGTGTCGCCATAACTTGAAAGTTACCCGCGCTTTTAGATATTATTTTTAAAGAATCATTCTGCTTAAATATATTAATATTAGCACCACTATTTTTAGCGTCAAAACCAATTAAAATATTGTGAATATTCTCTACAGTTCCTCTTTTAATGTAATGTTCGTGTCTACTTCCACTTGAACTTTCTACAAATAAAATATGCTCAACACCTTTGTCGTTTTCAATAAATTTTTCCTCAACCCATGGTACATAGTCAACTAGTTTGAAATCTATTTTGTGTTCTGGTTCATTTTTTTTTGGTTGAAAATATTCTGTAAAACTTACTGAATTTGTACCCCAAGCAGATAATAGTAATTTATTGTTTGTTTCTTTTTGAAATTCATTATTATCAATAATTACATTCAAATAGTTTGTGTCAGAAAAAAAAGTATTAGTGGTTTCTCCTTCGTCAATAATCATTAAACCTTCATAGCTAATATATCTTGTAATTCCTGCTCCGATTATTATTAATAAGAAAGATGCGTGGAATAAAAGAACCGACCATTTTTCTTTCTTGTATAAACGATATCTGAAAATGTTACCAAAAAAATTGATAACAAAAAACATCATTATTAATTCAAACCACCAAGTGTTGTAAATTAAAGCTTTTGATGTTTGTGTACCGAAATCATTTTCTATGAAAGTAGCAACTCCCATGGCAATTGCGAACGCGAAAAATAACACAGCCATTAAGCGTGTTGAGTAGAGTATGTTTAAGATTTTCTTCATCTGTAAATCTGCTAAGTATAAAACTTCGCAAATTTACGGATTAATGCGGGAATAAAATTATGATTTCAATCATTTTTAAAGTTGATGAAATGTCGGATAGAAATAATTACACACCTATTTTCTCTCCCATTTTAACAAAGGTTTCAATTCTGTTTTTAGTGTTTTTTAAAATATCAGAATCAATTTTAATATTGTTTTTATTGATAATTAAAACAATGGTTGATCCACCGAAAGCAAAATACCCCATTTCATCTCCTTTTTTTACGGGTTTGTTAGGTGTAAAAGTTTCAATAATACTACCAACCATAGTTGCGCCAACTGGAGCTACAATGATTTCACCTTTTTCTTCGGATGATAAAATGCAGTATTCTCTTTTGTTTTCACAAAAAACTTTAGTGAAGTTTGATGCCAAAGCATAAGGTGAAACTGAAAAATAATCACCTTTTATTTTTGTCATTCCAGATGGTGTTCCGTTGTAAGGAAAATGATAGCGATGATAGTCGTTAGGTGCTAACCGTAAAATAATTAACGAAGAATCTTTATGTTTTTTAGCTAATTCTTTATTCCCTAAGAATTCTGTTAAGGAGAATTCTCTCCCTTTAATAAAAAACTTCTTAATGTCATCAATACTTTCAAAAGCTAACATTTTACCGTCACCAGGTGAAACAAAATCTTGCTCAATAGGACGAGCTTCAGGTTTAAGTTTTCTGTAAAAAAAATCATTAAAAGAAGCGTAATCTTTAATTGATTTTTCTGCTTCATCCATGTTAATCTTTAAATCTTTAACAAACCCTTCAATTTTTTTAATAGAAGAAGGGGTGTTCATTTTTTTACCATACCAAGATGATAAAAACTTTCGTTTAGCAATTGGTAAAATAGCTAGTTTTCCAAAAGGATTATGATATAAGAATTTTAAAAAACCTTCTCCAGGTGGAGTTTCGGTAATTTTTTCTCCTGATTTTCTATCGATGAATTGTATTTTCATTGTTTTTATTCTTCTGTACTATCAATTAAAATAGTTAACATGTTAATTGCTGCTTGAGCTATTTTGGTTCCTGGACCAAAAACACCAACAGCACCAGCATCAAATAAATATTGATAATCTTGTGCAGGAATTACACCGCCAACAATTACCATAATATCTTCGCGTCCATATTTTTTTAATTCTGCAATTACTTGAGGAACTAGTGTTTTGTGTCCTGCAGCCAATGAAGATATTCCTAAAATATGAACATCATTTTCAATAGCTTGTTTAGTAGCTTCAATAGGAGTTTGAAATAAAGGACCTATATCTACATCAAAACCTAAATCGGCATATCCTGTAGCGACTACTTTTGCACCACGATCGTGACCATCTTGTCCTAATTTAGCAATCATTATACGTGGACGACGACCTTCTAATTCTGCAAATTTATCTGCAAATTCGGTAGCCTTTTTAAATAATTTATCGTCTTTTATTTCTTTGCTATACACGCCAGATATGGTTTTATGAACAGCTTTATGACGTCCGAAAACACTTTCTAAAGCGTCCGATATTTCGCCTAATGTAGCTCTTTTTCTAGCTGCTTGAACAGCTAAATTTAATAAATTTCCTTTATTTGATTTGGCACATTCGGTTAACTCATTTAAAATATTGGTTACTTCAGTGCTGTTCCTTTTTGATTTTAAATCATTTAGTCGTTCAATTTGAGATAAACGAACCGCTTCATTATCTACTTCTAAAATATGCAAAGGATCTTCTTGGGTTAGTTGATATTTGTTAACTCCAACAATAACATCTTGTCCACTATCAATCTTAGCTTGTTTTTTAGCAGCAGCTTCTTCAATACGCATTTTCGGAATCCCTTTTTCGATTGCTTTGGTCATCCCGCCTAATTCTTCAACCTCTTTGATTAACTCCCAAGCTCTATTAGCGATGTCTTCGGTTAATTCTTCAACATGGTAACTTCCTGCCCAAGGATCTACTGTTTTAGTAATATTAGTTTCTTCTTGTAGGTAGATTTGAGTATTACGTGCAATACGTGCTGAAAAATCTGTAGGCAATGCAATTGCTTCATCTAAAGCATTTGTATGTAAACTTTGTGTACCTCCAAATGCAGCAGCCATTGCTTCGATAGTTGTTCTTGCTACGTTATTAAAAGGATCTTGCTCTGTTAAAGACCAACCACTGGTTTGGCAATGGGTACGTAAAGCTAAAGATTTAGGATTTTTGGGATTAAATTGTTTTACCATTTTAGCCCATAACATTCTACCAGCACGCATTTTTGCGATTTCCATAAAATGGTTCATTCCAATAGCCCAGAAAAAAGAAAGGCGAGGAGCAAAGGTGTCAATATCCATTCCAGCTTCTAACCCTTTTTTTATGTATTCTAATCCGTCAGCTAAAGTATATGCTAATTCAATTTCTGCAGTTGCACCAGCTTCTTGCATATGGTAACCAGATATTGAAATTGAATTAAACTTAGGCATGTTTTCAGAAGTGTACTTGAAAATATCTGCTATGATTTTCATTGATGGAGTAGGTGGGTAAATATATGTGTTACGCACCATAAATTCCTTTAATATATCATTTTGAATTGTTCCAGCTAATAGTTCAGGAGCTACACCTTGTTCTTCGGCGGCAACAATGTAAAATGCAAGAATTGGTAAAACCGCTCCATTCATAGTCATAGAAACCGACATTTTATCAAGAGGAATTTGATCGAATAAAATTTTCATATCCTCAACTGAATCTATTGCTACACCTGCTTTACCTACATCTCCTTGAACACGTTCGTGATCTGAATCGTAACCACGGTGTGTAGCTAAATCAAAAGCAACTGATAATCCTTTTTGTCCAGCGGCTAAATTTCTTCTATAAAAAGCGTTGCTTTCTTCAGCTGTTGAAAAACCTGCATATTGACGAATTGTCCAAGGTCTACGAACATACATTGTGGAATATGGACCTCTTAGGTTGGGAGCTATACCAGCAATGAAGTTTTCATGCTTTTTGCCTTTCGTCTTGTTTTTTTGACTTTTGTCTATGCTTATATTTGAAACGTCTTTTCTACTCATCTTTTAAACGTTCTTGTTCTAATTCTTCAGCTAATCGCTTTTGAATAATAGGTTGTATTAAAGTTTGCTCGTTTCTAGGTTTAAAAAAAGGATAAAGTTCTAAATCATTTTCCATTTTATCTTTTGCATTCTGAATTTTATTAGTACCTAGTAAAACTATTTCACCTGAGTTAAACTTATCTTGCTCTTTATCTGCAGATTCTTTAATTTTTCTTTGGATAATTCCGTCTTTTAATTGCTTTATTAAACCACCACCTTTTTCAATAGATTTAAAAATTTCTAGCGCATTTTGAGCTAATTGTTGCGTAAGTGATTCAATATAATATGTTCCATCAGCAAAATTTTGAGCATCTGATAACTCGCTTTCTTGTTGTAAGATTAATAATTGATTTCTAGATATACGTTCACCAAATTCATTTGAATGATGAAAGATGTCATCGTATGAAACATTAGATACTGTGTCTGATCCTCCTAATATAGCACTCATGCATTCTGATGTTGTGCGGAGCATGTTTACATTGTAATCGTATAAGGTTTTATTTCTTGAACTTGGTTGAGAGAAAATATGGGTGTCGTCGTTTTTAATTCCGTATTCATTTAAAAGCGATTTCCATAAAATCCTAAATGCTCTCAATTTAGAAATTTCAAAAAAGTAATTGCTGCCTATTGAAAAATTAAAATGTATTTTGCTGTTTATTTTACTGCCAAAATAATTTAAATATTCATTAGCGTGAGCTAATGTGTAGGCTAGTTGTTGTGTGATGTTTGCTCCTGAGTTTTGATATAAAGATGCATTGATGCAAACTGAATTATTTGCGCTCTTTATTATTTTTTCTAATTCAGTATGATCATTTTTTAAGTTGGTAAACCAATTACCAGAACTAGCTAAACTTCCAATTATATCTATATTAAAATAGCAGTTTTTTGAATTTATATATTTAGACAATTGTGTGGTAAAGTCAGCGTCTAAAAATTTAAAGTTAAAATATAGTGTTGTGTTTTCAGTATCTATATTATCTAGTGTTTTCCTATAGTCAAATTTTTGTTTCGCTTTAAATTCAATTGCGTTGGCACCTCTTTTTAAAGAGTCGATAGCAAATAAATTGGCTTCCTTTTCGTTTTTAATGAAAATAGATTGACAGACGTTGAAACCTTTTTTGGGAGTATTGATTTTAATATCAGTTTTGTCTTCTTTAGAATAAAAAGGTTTGACAGTGATGTTTTCATCTGTTTTCCATAGGAGTGTATTATTGTAATCGGCTCCTTTTAAGTCTACTTGAATTTTTTGTTTCCATTCAGCAGGACTTATTTCTTTGAATTCATTAAATAAAAAATTGCTCATTACTTTTTTATAGTGTCAAATTCGATAATATAAATATCTTCATTTTCTTTTTTCATCAAGTACTTTTCACGAGCGTATCGCTCTAATAGAAGCGAGTCTTGTAGGTTTTTGATGGTTTCTTTGTCTTTCGCAATTTTGCTTTTGTGATATTCAATCCAGGTTTCTAACTCTTTAATTTCCTTGTTGAATTCTTTGTGTGTAAGGTAGGAATTTTCGTCAAAAAAAAGCATCCAAACTACAAAAACAGTTAAAATAACAACATAGATGTTAGTTGCTGTTTTAAAAGTTGGTTTGTTTTTTATTGATTTTAAGTTCATCTTACAAGCGGTCGTTAATTACAGTTTTAACAATATCTATAGCTACAGTGTTGTATCTGTCATTAGGTATTATAATGTCTGCATAGTTTTTCGTAGGTTCAATAAATTGTTGGTGCATTGGTTTTAATGTATTTTGATATCTGCTTAATACTTCATCAATATCTCTACCTCTTTCTTTGATATCTCTTCTGACACGTCTAATTAGACGTTCATCAGCATCAGCATGTACAAAAACTTTAATATCACAAAGATTTCTTAGTTCTTTGCTATTGAAAATCAAAATCCCTTCAATTATAATAACCTTTCTAGGGTGTGTTTTTATAGTGTCTTTGGTTCTGTTGTGGGCAACGAAAGAATATATTGGTTGTTCGATTATTTTTCCTTCTTTTAAATTTGTTACGTGTTCGACAAGTAAATTGAAGTCTATGGCTCTTGGGTGATCGAAATTTATTTTTATTCGTTGGTCGTAACTTAATTCATTCGTTTCGTTGTAATATGAATCTTGAGAAATAACGCAAACTTCGTCTTGAGGAAGTTCGTTTATTATTTGATTAATTACAGTTGTTTTTCCGCTACCAGTTCCTCCGGCAATACCAATAACAAATATATTTTTCATTAAGCTTAAGTAAGAAATATTGTTTGACAAATTTATGAAAATAAGCGCATAAAAAAAGCGCTAACTTAAAGTTAGCGCTTTTTATTCTGAGCCGATGAGAGGACTCGAACCTCCGACCTGCTGATTACAAATCAGCTGCTCTAGCCAGCTGAGCTACATCGGCTTTTGCTTTAAAGCGTGGCAAATATATAATGTTTTTAGAAACTGCCAAAAGGTTTTTTTATTTTTTTTGAGTTAAATATCTTGATAATTTAATTGTTGTTTGTAAGTATTTGAAAATCAATTTTAAATGTTTTTTCTTTTTTGAAAAAAAATATTATTTTTTTCAAAAAAAACTTGATAGTACTTTTTAAAAGTGTTTTTTTATTTAGTTTTTGTTGAAAAAAGAAAAAGTTCTAGGGAATTCCTAGAACTTTTATCAAGAATAAATATTATTAAGAATAATAGTTGATGAAAAAATTACCCTTATTCGTTATTACAACGAAATATAAATTCGTTTAGTATGTTTAAGCAGTTAAAGGTTTTCCTTTTAAACGCTTTTCAATTCTTTGTTTAACAACAGTTAAACGTTTCATAGCATCCATCAAGTCAGTATCCTTAGTTTCTTTATAAACTTCGTTTATCTCTAAGATTAAAGCTTTAACTTCTCTAGAGGCTAATATTCTATCACTAGTAGTAACAAATTTGAACTTTCTGTTTTCAAATTCATCTGCTTTACTAATTAATTCTGCACTCATAAAATATCACTATTTTTAATTAATTATCTTTTTTAATTGAGTCTGGTAATTGATTCTGATTAAAAAGATTTGTTTTCCTTGTAAATAAATAGGGCGACAAATATATATTAATCTTTCATTTAACCTATAATAAATCTATTAAATTATTTTATTTATCTATAAATTTTAATTATATGGTAGTTTAAAAAGATAAAATTTACTTTTTCAGTCAATTATAGCCTTAACTATATTGTTAAATATATTAATTTTTTATTATGGTATCAAATTTATTGTTATAAAATTAACAGTTGTTAAAAATAATATTTCTGTTTTTCTACTGTTTGCTAAGATTTAAAAGAGAATAAAGTATTTTTGAATAATCTAAAAATAAATTTATTGAGTTAATCATTTAATTTCCGTATATTATATTATTTAAACATTGAGAC
>CAZCHR010000118.1:0-7939 GCA_964498665.1 uncultured Tenacibaculum sp.
AAACGATTAAAACTAATCAACTCTCTTTTTATTAATCGAACTCAGGTTAAAAGGTTAATTAGATAATAACATTATAAACCTTTGTTAATAATCTAATATAAAAGCAATTGCCTTTTTTAATTTATTTATCTTTATCACGAGATTTTATTGTTTTTTTTCGTCTACAAAAATAAAAGTAAGACATAAACTGTAACAATTTTCAATAAAATCACTCTTATTAAATAAGAGTCTTAATAATATCAATCAAATTTTATACAATGAAAACCATTCATAAAATGCTGTTTACAACTGCGGTAGCTTCTTTAGCTATGGTATCGTGTAAAACAGAGCAAAAACCCGAAGAAAAAGTTCAGGGAATTATTTTATAAAATATGGATACTTCTGTAAAACCTACAGATGACTTCTTTAGATATGTTAACGGAGCTTGGTTAGATAAAACCGAAATTCCTGCAGATAGAACTTCTTGGGGAGGTTTTGGAGAGCTTCGTAAAAAAACAGATGCTGATGTTTTAGCTATTTTAAACAAAGCGATTGAAGAAGGTAACTTTCCAAAAATGAAAGATGCTGAGGGTAATGAAATAGATTCTGATCAAGAAAAAGCAGTAAACTACTACGAAACTATTATGGATACCGTAGCTAGAAATAAATCAGGTAAAGAACCTGTGAAGCCTTTCCTTGCAAAAATTGAGGAAATTAAAGATTTAAATGGAGTTCAGGACTTTATTACCAACATGGCTCCTTATGGTGGCGGTGGTTTCTATGGGTTTGGTGTGTATAACGATCTTAAAAACAGTAGTATGAACGCTGGTTACATGGGAGCAGGCGGACTTGGTTTATCAAGAGATTATTATGTTGATGAAAAAGTAAAAGATAAACTAGAAAAATACCAAGGTTTTGTAGCTAAAATGTTACAAGAATTTGGTGATGATGAAGCTACAGCTAAAAAGAACGCAGCTACTATCGTTGCTTTCGAAAAGAGTTTAGCTGAACCAATGATGACCAAAGAAGAACGTAGAGATACTCGTAAGATGTATAACCCAATGTCTGTTGAAGAATTAAGTGCATTAGCCCCAACTATCGATTGGGCTGCACATTTAAAAGGAATTGGAGTAGATCTTGAAGGTTTAGACGGTAAAAAAGGACTAGAAAAAGTAATTGTTACTGATCCTGGATATTTTAAAGCAATGAGCGAAGTTCTTAAAAATAGCCCAATAGAGGATGTTAAATTATTTTTACGTTGGGGAGCTATTAATAACTCATTAGGTTTATTATCTACTGATTTAGAAACTGCAAATTGGGAGTTTTATAGTAAAACAATGCGTGGAGCGAAACAACAACGCCCAAGAGACGAACGTGCTTTAGGTAACTTAAACGGTGCTATTGGAGAAGCTTTAGGTAAATTATATGTTGATGCTAAATTTCCACCAGAAGCGAAGCAGAAAGCTAAAGAAATGATTGACAATGTAATGTTAGGTTTCGAAAAGCGTATTGCACAATTACCTTGGATGAGTGAAGAAACTAAAGAAAAGGCTTTAGCTAAACTACATAAGTTAACAGTTAAAATTGCGTATCCAGATAAATGGAAAGATTATTCAGAATTACAAGTTAAAGGTTTAAAAAACGGAGGTACTTATTTTGATAATGCTATTAATGTTTCTAAATGGAATTTCAATAAAAATATGGCTAAATTAGGTAAGAAAGTAGATAGAACAGAATGGGGAATGTCTCCGCAAACGGTAAATGCATACTTTAATCCAGTAAACAACGAAATTGTTTTTCCAGCAGCAATTTTACAACCACCTTTCTACAATTACAAAGCTGATGAAGCTGTGAATTATGGAGGTATTGGAGCTGTTATTGGTCATGAAATTTCTCATAGTTTTGATGATTCTGGAGCTCGTTTCGATGGTGATGGAAACCTTAAAAACTGGTGGACAGAAGATGATTCTGCAAAGTTTAAAACCATTGGTGGTAAATTAGTAAAACAATACAGTGATATTATTGCTATTGATAGCATGCATTTAAATGGTGAATATACTTTAGGTGAAAATATAGGTGATTTAGGTGGTGTACAAGCTGCTTACGAAGGGTTAAAAATCTTCTTAGAAAAAAGTGGTCGTCCTGCTGATATTGATGGTTTTACTGCTGAACAACGTTTCTTCCTTTCTTGGGGAACTATCTGGAGAACTAAAATGCGTGATGAAGCTTTAAAGAATTTAATCATGACAAACACACATGCTCCTGGACAATACAGAGCTTATATGCCTCTTAAAAACGTAGATTCTTTTTACGAAGCGTTTAAAGTTAAAGAAGGTGATAAAATGTATTTAAAACCAGAAGAAAGAGTTAGGATTTGGTAAGGTCGCAGACCTTTTTAGTATGATTATCTTTATGAAAATCATCAAATAAAATTCTAAAAACCGATACAGAAATGTGTCGGTTTTTTTCTTTGTATAAATATGAAAATATACTTTTGTGTAATGCTACAAGTAAACAATATTTCATTTACATATCCGTCAAAAGAAAAAACACTATTAGATATAAATTTCACTCTAAAAAAAGGTGAACATTTATGTGTAATGGGCGAAAGTGGTTGTGGTAAATCTACTTTATTAAAAGTTATTTATGGTTTATTAGATTTAGATAGTGGGTCATTGTTTTGGAATGAAACCGAAATATTAGGTCCGAAACATCATTTGGTTCCAGGAATGGAATTCTTTAAATATGTTGCGCAAGATTTCGATTTAATGCCATTTACATCGGTAAGTGAAAATATTAAAAAATTCCTATCTCGTTTTTATCCAAAAGAAGCGGAAGAAAGAACTCAAGAATTACTAGAAGTAATTGAAATGAATGAGTTTGCTAACATAAAAGTAAAAAACTTAAGTGGTGGTCAACAACAACGTGTTGCTATCGCTAGGGCTTTAGCAAAAGAACCAGAGTTATTATTATTTGATGAACCTTTTAGTCAAATAGATAATTTTAAAAAAAACTCTTTACGCAGAAACTTATTTAGCTATTTAAAAGAAAAAAATATTGCTTGTATTGTCGCTACTCACGACGGAAATGACGCACTTTCTTTTGCTGATAAAATCATTGTAATCAAAAATCATAAAATCATTGCTAATGATAGTTCTTTTAAGCTATATCAAAATCCTAAAGAAAAATATATCGCATCTTTATTTGATGATGTAAATGAAGTTATAATTAACAATAATAAAAGACTTTTATATCCTCATCAAATACAAATAGTAGAAAACTCATCAATAAAAGCAATAGTTTCAAAAACATACTTTAAGGGCTTTTATTGGTTGATAGAAGTAACTTATAATAATCAATCTATATTTATAGCTCATCAAAAAAATATTGGTATAAAAAAAACAGTTTCGATAAAAGTTAACGAAACTGTTTTAAATCTTTAATAACTAACTCAAAATTATTATTCTAATTCTTCTTTTTCAAAACAAATACACTTCTACCTATTTAAACACCAAAAAGGTAAAAGTGTATTATAAATTTTCTTTTTATTGAAAGGTAACAACTTTTTTTTCTTGAAGGGTTATAAGAACTTTTTCCGTAAGTATAACATCTTAAAAACCTGATACCCTACCTTTTTTTAAAATATTTTTTTAATTTTTTGTTTACTATTATTAAAAATAAAGCCTTCTCCTTCTTTTTTACCTAATAAAACTCTACCTATTGGTGATGAAATAGAAACAGCAAAATATAGTTTATTATCAACTTCTAATTTCCCTGAACTAATACTTAAAAAAAAGGACATCTTATTTGTTTTAACTATACTCCCTAAATGAGCTATAGTTGATTTTGTTGAAATATCAATTTTAGCTAAAACTTCTTTCATTTGAGTTATTCCTTGAAGTTGTTGACCTGCTTTTTCCATTTCTAATTGCAACATTACTCTACCTGTTTCGTGTTTATCGCCAGCAGAACTTTTTGTTTCAGATTGTAAAGCTTTTTGATTAGATGATATTATTTCTTCAACAGTTTGTAAGCGTTGATTTACGTATGTAACACATTGTTGAAATAATTGTTCTTTTATTTTCATGTTAATTCCGCTAATTCTTTTCCTACCAAACTACCTATTGCAACCCCCATTCCTCCTAAGCGAATTCCGCAAAACACATGGTTAGATATTTGTTTAACAATTGCTTTTTTCTGATTACCAACCCCCATAATTCCACTCCAACGATGTGCTATTTCAAAATTAGTATTTGGTAAAATAGTAGTTTTTAAAATTTCTTCTAATTTATTTTGAATCAGAGTTGTTTCACCAAATTCAGAAGTTTCTTCGGTTTTAAAATCTAAATTTCTGCCACCTCCAAATAAAATTCTATTATCAATATTTCTAAAGTAATAATAACCTTTATCTAAATGAAACGTTCCTTTTATTTGAAGATTTTTAATAGGTTTTGTTATTAAAACCTGAGCTCTTGCTGGTACTACTTTTTCATTTAATATTTTATTAGAAAAACCATTTGTAGCAATACATAATTTACGTGTCGAAAATTCAATTTTATCAGTTTTAACAACTACCTTACTGTTGCTTTCTAAAAAACTTTCAACATTAATATTATTGATGATTTTAATTCCTGATGATAAAACCAACTCTAATAAACTAGCTGCCATTTTACCAGTATCTATTTGTCCTTCAAACTTATTTGTTATGTAGTTTTGATGAATATTTTTAAAGTTAAAAATATTTTCATCAACAGTAAAAACATTAGATTTAAATAATGGTTTTAATATTGAATTGATTTCATTTTTTTGATATAAACATTCTTCATAAAAATCAGAATTTTGAAATAATTCATATCCTTTATTTTGTTGAAAATCTATTTTTTTATCGCCTAAAGTTTCACGTAGCAATTGCAAACCTTCCCATCGTTTTTGCACCAAGCTAAAAACTTCATCTTTTGTATGTGTTTTAAGATCATCTATTAATTCAGATAAACTTCCAAAACAAGCAAAACCAGCATTTTTTGTACTCGCTCCTTGTGGTAAAATACCTTTTTCTAAAATTAATATCTTTGCTTTTGGGTGTTTTTTCTTTAAATATAAAGCACAGTTTAAGCCAACAATTCCACTACCTATAACAGTATAATCTACATTGGTAAACCATTCTTTTAACTCCCAATAACTATATTTAAACATCTTATAAATTATATATATTTGTAATTTGGCACACTACTTGAATATTTAAAACTAAATAATAAAAAGCAATACTATGAAATTATTCGGAATCTTAATTTTAGCTTTAAGCTTTTCTCAATGCGCTAGTATAAAAATGGACACACAACCTCCTTTTAAAATAGCATCTGCGAGTTATTCTCATATTACTGGTGGTTTACCTGGTAATAGTGTATTAAATTTAATGATTGAATTTACATCGGCAGAAACAATTGATTTTAAAAAAGTATATTTTCAAAATAAAATAGTTGATGCTGTTATTGAAAACAAACAAGGTAAAAATTATGTTGCAGCTCGTTATAAAACTTCAACAGGTAATTATAATAAATATCTACTTTTAAATTCAAATTCAAAAGAAGAATTTGGCAATACTGCAAATGAAATTAAAGAAAAATTTCCTTTTGAATTAAAAGAAAACGAAGCAGTAGTTACTTATAAAATAGCAGACAAAACGCATTATTACAAAATTGAAAATGTAAAAAAAGAAAAAAGCGTTTTTATGCCATCGGCAAAACCTCAAGACTAATAAATAAAGACCTCATATGAGGTCTTTTTTATTTTTGGCACGTAATTTGAAAACTTACTATCATAACCATAAAATTAATGCTTATGAAACGTTTAAAATTACTATTCTTATTTATTACAGCAAGTATAACACTAACATCGTGTGTTATACAAGATGAAATAGTTGATAACAATGCTCTACCATTAAACGAATACATATCTAGTTACGATTTATGGTATATAGATTATCATAGAACAACAGGCTCAGGAGATGTTCCTTTTTTATCAAAAGCATTTACGGTATCTTTTATAAATGGTACTATGTATGCTAATAATAATATTGTTGATATAGGTATAACTGGAAATGGGTTAGGAATTGCAGTAGGAAATTATGCAACTAATAGAGATGTTTTAGAAACACGTCATGATTTAGATGGTAGATATAATTTTGAAGTTGTTCAATTAGCTAATGACGAAATTAGAATTGATGATTTATCACAAAATATAAGTTATTATTTAATAGGTTATCAAGAAAATAATTTTGATTATGATAAATTATTTCATGATAATATTGAGTATTTCTTACAAGAATACGTAGCTTGGGAAAGAACAAATGAAGTAGGAGGAATTTCAAACCCTTTTGATAATGAACATTATTTACAATTTACACCTGAAAATAATGTTACATTTAGGTCATCTAGAGATTCATTTGGCACGAATATTGATTATATATATTGGAGTTATATAGGTAGTTATGAAATAGCCAATATTGCAGGATATGACAATCAAAAATATTTAACACTTAATTATGATGGTGGAGATACTGAAGAGTTTAGATTAAGCGTTATAAATGATGAAACAATTAAATTGTTCCATTTAAGTTCTGAAACAACGTATACATTTTCTGGAAGAGGATTTATACAATATTTAAAAAGTAAAGATAAAAAAGATACAAAACCATCTGTAAGGAACAATGGTAGAAAACGTACTAAAATTCAACGTAAGACAGTTGATATAGAAAATATTTAAAATAAAGTTTGGTTAGTTGATTTTTGGTTGGTGTAGTAGCCAACTAAAAGAAACCGCTCCGTTAGGGGCGGTTTTTCTATTTTATAGAAAAATATTACTTTTATATAAACTTATAAATATGCAACAAATAGCTTTAATTACAGGAGCAACATCTGGTATTGGTAAAGCAACAGCTAAATTATTTGCTAAAAATAATTTCAATTTAATTTTATGTGGAAGAAGAACAGAAAAATTAAAAGAATTAGAAAAAGATCTTTCATCGTATACAAAAGTGCATACTTTAAAGTTTGATATCCGATATAAAGAACAAGTAAAAGAAGCTTTTAATAAAATTCCAGATTATTTAAAAAAGATAGATGTTCTTATTAATAATGCAGGAAACGCTCATGGATTAGATAGTATTCAGGATGGGAATGTAGATGATTGGGACGCTATGATTGATGGTAATGTAAAAGGATTATTATATGTAACAAAAGCTATTATACCAGAAATGATACAACAAAACAAAGGGTTTATTGTAAATATTGGTTCTATTGCAGGAAAAGAAGTTTATCAAAAAGGAAATGTTTATTGTGCTTCTAAATTTGCTGTAGATGCATTAAATAAAGGAATGCGTATAGATTTAAACCAGTATAATATCTATAATATCCGAGTATCTGCTATACACCCTGGTTTGGTAGAAACTGAATTTTCTGACGTTCGTTTTAAAGGAGATAATGAAAGAGCAAAAACAGTTTATCAAGGTTATAAGGCATTAAAACTAGAAGATATTGCTGACATTATTCATTTTGTAGTTACAAGACCTTATCATGTTAATATTGAAGATTTAGTTGTTTATACTACAGCACAAGCAAGCGCAACTATTTTAAATAAACAATAAAGAGTCGATAATTTTTTTCTTGTAATTATAGGAACTAAGTATTTATTGTTAGCTAAACGTATTTTTTCGACCAAGAATAAAACTATGCAAAACAATGGCTATTCAAGATATAAAAACATATAAATATAAAGATGTTTTTTCATTGCAAATCGTACAGTTTGAAAAAGCTTGTGTGGTTAATAAACCAGAACAAATAAATACCTATAAAATTTTTTGGATTAAAGAAGGAAAAGGAACGTATAATATCGATTTTGAGACTTATTCTTTTAAACCTGAGTTCGATTAATATTTAGATAAAATATAGTAGTAAAAAAGACA
>CAZCHR010000119.1:0-7898 GCA_964498665.1 uncultured Tenacibaculum sp.
ATTTATAAGTGGGTGTATCGGAAATTCTTTAACAAAAAATTCTGGAATATTAAAATCCCAAAAATAAAATATACAAAACATCACTGTAATTAACAAAGCCATTATTAAGGTTTTATTAGTAAATGGTGTTATTTTAAATTTAATTTTCACATACCATATTTTAAAACTATTAAATAATAAAACAGTAATCAAAGTTGCTAAAGCTAACCCTTCTGTTCCCATATTTAAATTACTGTAAAAATATTTATTTAATAGGTAAACAGATAAAGCCATACCAACTCCTATTGGTAATGTTATTCGATAAAATTTAGAATTATTTATTATTGCTCCGTTTGTACCTAACATCATTAAAAATAACTTAGCAGATGAAATCATTAACACAACCAGTACACCTCCTTCTGCATAATTTTTGTTTGGCATTAATTTAAACAATTCAGTTACATTACAATTTACCAAAACAAAAAAAAGCCCCCCAATTAAGAGTAAGTTAATTGAACTTTTCTTATATAAATCCTCTACTTCTTTTGATTTATTTTCATTGATAGACTTAGAGGTAAGTGGCTGCAAAATTTGTCCCATTGCCCTACTCGGTGCTTCGATAAACGAGCCTATAAATACTGCTACTGCATAATAAGCTGCTGTTTGAAAACCTTCTTTTCCAGGTATCATTACTTTATCAATATCTAAAATAACAGCTCCTGCACTTCCTGCAAGAATAATATAAAAAGTGTAACGTAATACTTCTTTAAAATTATCAGGTAACGAGAATGAAAACTTTGGTAAATACAATTTAAAAGCATATAACATCATTAACAAAGTTCTTAATATATACGCAAAAGACATATAGTATAAAAAATCTTGCTTTGTAATAAAATTAAAATAAACCGCAAATAACAACAACATAACTGCAGCCCTATTATATAACTCTTTTAAAATATTACCAAAAACTGATTGCATTTGAACTTTTGCCCATGAATAAAAAACCTCAAAATAAGCACAAGAAACAGCAATTATATATATACATACAGTATAATTCTCTATAATCAAATTATCTTTAGAACTACTTTTACTAACAAAGTTCATAATCCAGTCATGAAAATAATCCCAAAAAAAACCAATAGGAAATGCCACTAATAATGGCATAAAAATTATAGCACTTAAAAATTTATCTTTTTGCTCTTTAGATTTGTAGCCTGAGAAAAATTTAATGATTGTAAAATGAACTCCGAATGCAGTAATTGGCATTATCAAATTTGAAGCCGAAAAAACATAAGTAGCTAAACCATAATATTTATCTTCAAGAAAACGTGAATATAAAACTAGCGTATTAATCCCTCCAATTAAAAATCCTAAATAAATTATAATTGTATTTTTTAACGATTGCCTTAATACGATTCCCAACTTATGCTTGAATTATTTTTTTTATTGATTGATAAATACTCTCACCTATATTATTACCATATAAGTTCTTTTTAAAACTTATATCAGACATTAAAAACTTTTTATACACTTGTGTTATATTACTTTTATTTGTTCCAGTAATTTCTGCAAAACCATTTTCGACAAGCTCTACCCATTCAGTTTCTTCTCTAACAATAATACAGTGTTTTTTATTAAAAAAAGCTTCTTTTTGCAACCCTCCACTATCTGTAATAACCAAACTACAGTTTTTTAACAATTCTAACATATCAAAATACCCCACAGGGTCAATACAAGTTATATTTGTAGTGATATTATAAATATCTAACATTTTTTGTGTTCTTGGATGTAGCGGTAAAACAACTTTAGTGTCTTTATCAACTTCATCTAATGCTGAAAAAATATTTGTTAACTTTTCTTTATCATCTGTATTTTCTTGACGATGGATTGTAGCTAAAACGAAATTATTTTCTTTTAATTTCAAATCTTTTAGAACTGTTGATTTTTCTTCTGAGAATTCACCATAAAACTCAACAGCATCTTTCATAATATCTCCATGCTTTTCAACTAAAGAGGGTAAATTATCAAAACCTTCGCTTTTTAAGTTCTTTATAGCAACATCTGTTGGGCAACTTAATAAATCTGAAATTCTGTCTGTAATAACTCTGTTTATTTCCTCAGGCATTGTCATATTAAAAGATCTCAATCCAGCTTCAATATGTATTACTTTAATATGCATTTTTTTAGCAGCTAAAGCTCCGGCAACTGTCGAATTAGTATCACCATAAACAACTATAGCTTCTGGTTTTTCAACTTTTAATATTTCCTCTATTTTTTCTAGCATTTGCCCCGTCATAGCTCCATGACTTAAACCATTAATATTTAAATTGTATTTAGGTTTAGGTATTTGCATTTCATCAAAAAAAACAGCACTCATATTGGCATCGTAATGTTGCCCAGTATGTACAATTATTTCTTCGATAGAGTTATGAGATTTAATAACCCTGCTTAACACAGCTCCTTTTACAAACTGAGGTCTTGCGCCTAAAATAGTTACTATTTTTTTCAAGAATTTACTACTTGTTTAAGTATTACTGATAATTGTTTGGTCAATTCTTTACGATGATATTTTTCAATATCTTTAGAACTAATATTTAACTTGTCTTGCTTATAATTCTTATACAAAGCTCTTACAACATTTTTCATTTGTTCTTTATCCTTAAAATCAACAATAGTACCTGAATTAGTTTTTTTTAAGATTTCTGCTAAATCTCCATCTTCAGGACCAATTGCTAAGATAGGGCGTTTTGCTTGTAAATATTCAAAAATTTTACCTGTTATTATTCCTTTTGCACTAGGTACATCATTTACTGCTAATAATAAAACTTGTGAATTTCGTTGATACTTTTGAACTTCATTATGTGACACGTAATTTATTTTAACAACATTTTTAAATTGATGTTTTTCTAAATTAAAAACTACATCTTCAGATAACTTACCTATCAATTTAATCTCTAAATCATTACTAAATTCTTCATTTTCTTTAGACAATTCAGATAACGTCTCCCATAATAATTTAGGATTTCTATCTGCATTCATCAACCCTATATGTGTTATTGAAAATTTAGCATCTAAAACTGTTTTGTTTTCTTGATTTAATTCAGAATCATAACCATTAGTTACAATGTGTATATTTTTAGAGAAAGAATCGTAATTGGTTTTCATTGTTTTTCCAATAACTATTGTTGCGTCAGTATTTTTTAAAACTTCTTTTTCTAATTGATGATGTTTGTTAATTGATTTTTTTGTTAATGGTAATTGATGAAAATAGTCAATATCTGTCCATGGATCTCTGAAGTCAGCAATCCATTTTATATTTGTTTTTTTCTTTAATTGCAATCCAATTAAATGCATACTATGAGGTGGCCCTGTAGTAATAATTGCATCAATTTTATTTTCTAAAACATACTTATTAAGATATTTAACTGATGGATTTACCCAGAATCTCCTAGCATCTGGAATAAAATAATTAGCTCTTATATATTGTAAAACTTTACCAATAAAGGTTGGATTATGATTTAAAAAACCTGCACTTGTTTTTGTACTTTCTTTTTTAAAAATTGATAAAATATTGTTTGGTTCCCAAATAGATTTTTTAATAACAGTAAGATTATCGGGAATATCTTTCTTTAAAGATTCATCGATTATAGGGTATTTTGCATCATTAACTGTATAAACAATAGGTTCTATACCAAAACCCCTTAAATACTTAACAAATTTCAACCAACGCTGCACTCCAGATCCTCCAGCAGGAACCCAATAATATGTAATTATTAATACTTTCAAATTAAATCTCTGTATATAAACTATGTAGTTTTAAACTTTCCTCCTCCCAATTCTCTCCTTGATTCATTACTGCATTAAAAGCATTTTGTTTCTTATAATCAAGTAAACCATCTTTTTGGTAGATCATAAGAACTTTTTTTGCAAAATCATTGACATCATCGGCTTTAAACACTATTCCACAATCATATTTTTCAACAATTCTTTTTAAAGGCTTACATGAACTTACTAATAATAAACTTTTACTCATCATAATTTGAAATAATTTATGTGGAATTGTATTATCTGTATGTTCGTTAGACTTATGAGGAATTATATTAATTTTTGATTCTTGCATGATTGTAGACACTTCTTTAAAAGGTCGATAACCAACAAATTTTACATTACTTTCTACTTTATATTCTTTAGTAATTTTTTTTAGTTTTGCTTCAACTGCAAAGCTTCCTTTTCCGATTAAGAAAAGTGTTGCATTTGGTATTTTATCTACAATTTTTGGCATCGCCTTAATAGCTGTATCTATTCCTCTGTGAGGCCCAAATCCACCAACATATGTTATTGAAAACTCTGTTGATTTAATTATGTTTTGTGTTACCGATTTTAAAAAATTGTTGGCAAATTCTTTTTTTTCAAAATTAGAGATAACTACCAATTTTCTTGGGTTAATATTAAAATTAGCAATTAATTTCTGCTTCATTTCTTCAACCACACAAACAATAGTATCATATTTCTTACAGTATTTCTTTTCTTTATAAGACCATAAAACCGAGTTCATAAAAATAAAATTCTTTAGTTTTATGATAGGATTTTTCTTCCATAAAAACCAAGTTTTTAAAGCTTCCGGATAGTTTTCATGCATATCTAAAATTAACCTTTTAACTTTAGGTCTAAACAGGCAACCTGTGCCTGCTAATGGTAAATCATGAATATGAAGATACTCTATATTATACTGTTTCATTGCAGTTTTTATCCCAAAGAAAAAAAGAAGATTTACATTAAAAACACTTTCAAAAATATCATGTATACCTTTTTTAGAATTAGAATACTTATTTCCAATTCTAAAAATTTCTACTCCGTTGATATTTTCGTTTTTAGCATCATTTTTTTTACGTGGACAAATCACCACAACTTTTTTTCCGTTATCAACTAACGATTCTGCTTCTTTTCTTACTCTAATATCATTAGGATAAGAAGCATCTACAGCCATAGCTATATAACTCATGATAAAAAATCAGTACATTTTTTTAAAATACGACCTGTAGCATACCCATCCCATAAATAAGGAACTTCACCTTGTTTGAATAATTTCTTTTCTATATTATTTAAATGTTCAATAATCTTTTCATTATCAAAAGACATTAAAACATTTGTTCCTTTTGTTATTGTAATAGGTCTTTCAGTATTTTCTCTTAAAGTAATACAAGGTATTTTTTGAAATGTGGTTTCTTCTTGTATTCCTCCGCTATCTGTTATTACACAAACTGCATGTTTTATTAGCTTTTGAAATGCAAAATAATTTTGTGGAGGAATTATTTTTAATCTTTTAATAGATTCTAATTTATCAAATAAATTATTATGTACTAAACTATTTTTAGTTCTTGGATGTAATGAAAAAACTACATTATGATTTTGAGTAATTTTTTTTAGTTTTGCCAAAACTTTTAGTAAATTTCCCTTAGAATCTACATTTCTTGGTCTATGCATAGTTACTAAAATATACTTTTCAAAATCAATGTTTTCTAATACTATTGATGCTTCTATTTCTTTTTGAAAATGCACAAGAGTATCAATAATAGTATTACCTACAAAAGATATTTGATTTTCTAATTTCCCTATTTTTTTTAAATTTTCAATTCCACTATTTTCTGTTACAAAGCAAACATCAGAAATTTCATCGGTTATAATTCTATTAATTTCCTCTGGCATTTCTCTATCTAAACTTCTTAAACCACTTTCTATATGTCCTAATTTAACATTAAGTTTATTAGCTGTTATAGAAGCTGCTAAAGTTGAATTAACATCTCCTACAGAAAGTAGCATATCTGGTTTAAATTCATTTATAACTTCTTCTAATTTAATCATAATTTCTCCGATTAAACTATTTGCTGATTTTGCTTTTATATGTAAAAAATAATCTACATCAATATTAAACTGTTTTAAAAATATTGCAGACATTTTTTCATCATAATGTTGACCTGTATGCGCTATTTTTAAATCAATATTTTGTAATGCTGCTTCTTTTTTAAATTGAGTTATTTTTACAAAATTAGGCCTTGTACCCACAACAATTAAAATCTTCTTCCTCATTTTTATTTTTTTTCAGCGTAAACAGCGTAATATCTTGGCGTATATCTTCTTAAAACAGGTCTAAATCCTATTTGATTAATTGGGCTTGTCCATTTTTCTGTATCTTTAATATCCCATCCTGATTTTTGTAGTAACCAATCATATTGCCAATCTTCAAACTCATGGTAATGTCTATCCCACATATCTGTTTTGCTTCTATATGCGCTTTTAAACCATAATCGTAATGGTACTGTAGTAATAATTTTAGTAGCTTCAATTTCTTTTAAAACATTAAAAGGAGCTAATAAATGTTCAAATATTTCAAATGCAGTTACAGCATCTACTTTATATTTTTTCACTACTCCTGGTAGTAAATCTAAATCTTCTCCATTAGTATTATAAATGGTATAACCTTCTTTTTCCATTATTTCAGAAAAAGGGTTTCTAATACCTAAGTCTAAAATTATAGCTGGTGCAGGCAAGTGTTCTTTTAAAAAATTAAGAGTATGTTGATATCTTATTTCAGGAATATTTATATACATTCTAATTATTTATAACAAATGTATTGTAAATTTATTACTAGACCTAAATATTAATAAACAAGCCTTTTCATTTTTTGAATTATATATAATCAAAAAGAGAGCAAATGCTCTCTTTTATTTTTTTCACATCAATAAAATAATTATTTCTTATTTTACAATCATTTTTTTTGTACCAATTACGATATCATCTGCTATTAAAGTATAAAAATATATGCCAGGTTTCAAATCTTTTTTAGATATTACTAACTTAGATTCATTTCGTCTTTCCTTAAGGTCATAATTATCCATCAATCGTCCATTAATATCATAAACAAATATTTTAGCTGTATTTGTCTCCTTCGATAGAGTGTAATTTATTATTGTTTTTTCACTAAATGGGTTAGGGTAGTTTGATGAAAATTTAATCCCATTACCCTTTAACACATTAGTTGTTGATGATTTTTTTAATTCTGATAATTGGTTTTGTAATAATGTTATTTGATTCTGTTGTTTTAAAGCTATTTCTTTTAAACCCTTTAAAAAGATAGTTAATTGTTTATATTTTTTTACAACACCATTACCATCAACACCAAGTAAATATTGAAGATTTCCATAACCCGATGGTAAATTTTCAAAACGAACAGTTCCTTTTGAATGTAAATTTGCTATTGGTATTGATGTATTTATACCTACATTTCCTAGAGTATAAATATTATCATTAATAGAAGTTAGACTACCTCTTTCAACCTTATACCAATCTGAATCTGAATTACCATTTGAAGATATTGCTGGATATTCTTTAACATTACCATTAGCATCCGTCCCCAATATATAAGTAGGAGTCGTGGCATTTGGAAGATTTTGGAAGCGTAAAGTCCCTGTTGTATGCAGCTGAGTACTAGGACTTATTGTTCCTAATCCTAAATACCCATTAGCTTTCATCAACATTTTTGTACTATTATAATTAGCCCAAGAAAATAATGGTCTATTCTGAACTTGAGCAGCAGTACTACCCCAAGGGTAAGGATGTGAATCATAAATAGAATTTCTTAACTCAGCTCTAAATGTAAAAATTGGTGCACTTCCGTTGTCAACATTCGATTTTATTGATGAAAAAACATTAAACGCTATACGATTATCAGACTCTCTATGTGCCCATATATTTGGAACAAATTGATTATTATACTGAGTTCCATTAACTATTTCTAACACATCTTTGGGAGCATCTGAAACTGAGAATTTTGCAATTCTCTCAACTGCGTAAGTTGCATTGTCTTGAATATTATGATGAATTTGAGCGCTAAGGTTAGTTAAAACACAAAATGCTATTAA
>CAZCHR010000120.1:0-7783 GCA_964498665.1 uncultured Tenacibaculum sp.
AACAATTGGTTTAGCTGTTTTATATTTTGTTAATAACGAAAATTTACCTGAAGGAAAAAATGGAAATAACGCAGATGCTTTAGCTTTAAAAATGTTAAAATCTTTAAATCATGAAGCTTATAAAAACACACGTTATTTAGAATGGAGTTTTAGAAATAAGCATTTTTACAAATGGGACAAACAAGAAAATATTGTTAATGTTTCTTGAGATAACAACAGAGTTTTGCTTTATACTAATCAACCAGAGAAAAGTAAGGTTTTTGTTGATGACACAGAAGTTAAGAATAAAGAATTGTTAAAAGAAGCTACCGATTACTTTAACAATGATAGCTTTTGGTTAGTAGCTCCGTTTAAAGTTTTTGAAAAAGGAATTGAACGTAAAATAGTAAATTATAAAGGTAATGATGCTTTAATGGTA
Source organism: uncultured Tenacibaculum sp. (assembly GCA_964498665.1). Taxonomy (GTDB): domain Bacteria; phylum Bacteroidota; class Bacteroidia; order Flavobacteriales; family Flavobacteriaceae; genus Polaribacter. The sequence continues at coordinate 419 of CAZCHR010000120.1, forward strand.
ACCTACACGACTGGAGGATCTACCCCTGGAGATTCTTATCTTTGGATTTTAGATGATTCTGGTAAACCAACTGCATATAAAATGTGGGCTTCTATTATACCAGCAGGTGGTATGAAGGCTACATGGAGTGATTGGATAACAACAGAATCTGGAGTTATTTTGCCAACAAAACACGAATTACCGATAGGAACTTTAAGTATGGGGAACGTAAAAGCGTATAATTAATTTGATTCAAAGTATTTTAAAAAAAGAAGTTCAACTTTTTATTCAAGAGAATTTAAAAGCTAATATCAATGAACTAATCTTAAAAGGAAGTCCTTTTAAAGATATTACTGTACAAGAATTAGCAAATCAGATAATAGCGAAACAAAAATCTGAAAAGAAATTATCTGTTTGGTTTAATTCTAAAAATATCTATTACCCTCCGAAACTAAGTATTGAACAGACTTCATCAGAAGCTACTGCCGTATATAAATCTAAAATACTAAAAGGAGATTCTATTATAGACATAACGGGTGGTTTTGGTGTAGATTGTTTTGCTTTTTCTAAACAGTTTAAAAAAGTTACTCATTGTGAGATTAACAAAGAGCTTTCAGAAATTGTAACTCATAATTACAAACAATTAGAAATAGACAATATTAAAACTGTTGCTCAAGATGGATTAGAGTACTTAAAAAACACTACACAAAAATTCGATTGCATTTATATTGATCCTTCAAGAAGAAGTGATGTAAAAGGAAAAGTTTTTCTATTAAAAGATTGTCTACCTAACGTACCTGAAAACATCGATTTTCTATTTGAAAAATCTAATATAATTTTAATTAAAAACTCTCCAATACTTGACATAACATCTACTATTAACGATTTAAAATTTGTTAAAGAAATTCATATAATTGCTGTTAATAATGAGGTAAAGGAATTACTTTTTCTACTTCAAAGAAATAATAAAGAATTAATTGAGATAAAAACAATTAACTTGCTTAAAAACAACACTCAAGAGTTTGATTTTATTTTAAAAAAAGATAACTGCGAATCATATTCTTTACCAAATAATTATCTATATGAGCCTAATGCTGCTATTTTAAAATCTGGAGGCTTTTCAGAGGTTAGCAGTAAACTAAAACTAAACAAATTACACCAACATTCTCATTTGTATACTTCTGATGAATTATTTTTAGATTTCCCTGGTAGAACATTTAAAATAAAAGAGGTTTTTTTGTATAATAAAAAAAGAATTAAAAAACAGATTGCTCTTTCAAAAGCCAATATTACAACCAGGAACTTTCCTAAAACAGTAGCGCAAATAAGAAAAGAAACTAAAATTAAAGACGGTGGAGATTCTTATTTGTTTTTCACTACTAATCTTAATAACGAGTTAATTGTAATTAGTTGTGCAAAGTGTAATCTTTAATAAAATTACTTAGAAACTGTATTTATAAATTCTATTAGTTTTAAGTATATTTGTTTGTGTAATGAAACAAACAAACGTTTACCAATCTATAAAAATATCAAAATTATCTTCTTTAAAAATAGACGATAATTTAGTTATTGAAGCCCCACTTCAAATCAACATAAATAAAGAAGCTTATACAGTTGTAATGAGAACTCCTGGAGACGATAATGAGCTTGTAAGAGGTTTATTATATGCTGAAGACATTTATAAAAAAACAGAAAACTTAAATATTGAATTAACAGAAAATAACGATGATTTTTCTGCTATTTTAAATCTAAATATACCTAAAGAAAGCCTTGGAAAAGGGTATTTAAATAAGCGTACACTTTTATCGGTTTCATCATGTGGTATTTGCGGAAAAAAAGAGTTAGGTGATTTAAAAGTCAGTGGAGCATCCTTAAATAACACACTTAAAGCATCTGTTTACATAAAAAGCTTAATGTACTTAAAAATGAAAGAGTTACAGTTTTTATTTAATAAAACTGGAGGGAGTCATGCATGTGCTCTTTTTAATTCAGAAAAAAAACTATTAACTGTAAAAGAAGATATCGGTCGCCATAATGCAGTAGATAAATGTATTGGTGATTTATTAATTAAAAAAAACTTAAAAAAAGCTAATTACATGTTAGTTAGCGGACGTGTTTCTTATGAAATTGTTTCAAAAGCTTTTTTTGCTAAAATTCCAATAATTATAGCCGTATCTGCATGTTCTTCTTTAGCTGTTGATTTTGCTAAAGAATTCGGAATCTGCTTAATTGGTTTTAGTAGAGATGATAAAATGACTATTTATTCTAATCCTCAATATATTAACTATGAGCGATAAAAAAACACAAGCACAACCACCTGAAAAATTAACAGGAATTAAATTAACAAGTATTCCTGAAAAAGCAGTAGGTACAAAAGCGATAAAATCTGCTTTAAACCATGTTTTTACTGAAACAGGAGTAGCTAAAGGAATTAGTCTTTTAAAAAATATAAACCAAATAAATGGTTTTGATTGTCCAGGTTGCGCGTGGCCAGATCCAGATGAAAAACGTGCTTTTTTAGCTGAATATTGCGAAAACGGAGCCAAAGCTGTAGCAGAAGAAGCTACTAAAAACAGAGTATCCCCCCTATTTTTCGCCACACATTCTGTGCAAGAAATGTCTGAATGGTCTGATTATGATATAGGAAAAAGTGGAAGAATAACTCATCCTATGATTTTAAAAGAAAGGTGCTCTCATTATGAAAAAATTTCTTGGGTGGATGCTTTTAAGTTAATAGGAAAAGAGTTAAATGATTTAAAATCGCCTGATGAAGCAATTTTTTATACTTCAGGAAGAACAAGTAACGAAGCAGCTTTTTTATATCAGTTATTTGTCCGTCAATTTGGAACAAATAACCTTCCTGATTGCTCTAATATGTGTCACGAAAGTAGCGGTACAGCTCTTTCTGAAACATTAGGTATTGGAAAAGGCTCTGTTACATTAGATGATTTTAATCATGCTGATTTAGTAATTGTTATTGGGCAAAACCCTGGAACAAATCATCCAAGAATGCTAACAGCACTTTCTGAAACAAAAAAAAGAGGCGGTAAAATAATTACCGTAAATCCACTACCAGAAGTTGGTTTAATGAATTATGTTGACCCACAAAATCCTTTAAAATGGATTGGAAAAGGACAACAATTATCAGATTTATTCTTACAAGTAAAAATTAATGGAGACGTAGCTTTATTAAAAATCATTTTAAAATTAATGAAAGCTCGAGAAGAAGAGAAAGGAAATGTTTTTAATCATCAATTCATTAAAGATAAAACACATGGTATTGAAGATTTCTTAAATGATTTAGACACTTATTCCATTGAAAATTTACTTCCTGAAACAGGTTTAAATTTAAATCAAATTAAAGAAGCTACAGAGCTTATAATTAATAATGATAAAATAATTATATGTTGGGCAATGGGATTAACTCAACATAAAAATGCTGTAGATAATATTCGTGAAGTTGTAAATTTACTATTATTAAAAGGTAGTATTGGTAAAAAAGGTGCTGGAACCTGTCCTGTAAGAGGTCATTCTAACGTACAAGGGGATCGTACTATGGGTATTTGGGAAAAACCTAAAGATGCTTTTTTAGATAGTTTAGAAAATGAATTTCAATTTAAATCCCCACGTAAACACGGTTACGATGTTGTTGCTGCTATTGAAGCAATGCATGCAAAAAAAGCCAAAGTATTTATAGGGATGGGAGGAAATTTTATTTCTGCAACCCCAGATACCGAATACACAGCAGAAGCCTTAAAAAACTGTACTTTAACAGTACATGTTTCTACGAAATTAAATAGAAGTCATTTAATTCATGGTAAACAAGCTTTAATTCTACCTTGCTTAGGTCGTTCTGAAAAAGACATACAAAAACATGGAGAACAGTTTGTTTCTGTTGAAAACTCTATGGGGGTTGTACACCAATCCAATGGGCATTTAAAACCTTCATCAAAGCATTTATTAAGTGAACCTGTTATTGTTTCTAAAATAGCTGAAGCTACTCTTAATAATTCTAAAACCGAATGGAGTAAATTAGTTACTAATTATGATTTTATTCGAGATAAAATTGAAGCTACAATTCCTGGTTTTAACAACTACAATAATAGAGTTCGAGAAAAAGGCGGTTTTTATCTACCTAACAATGCGAGAGACAACAATTTTAAACCAACATTAACAGGTAAAGCTAACTTCACAATTAATTTACCAACTGATATTATTCTTGAAAAAAATCAATTTATGATGATGACAATTCGTACTCATGATCAATACAACACAACTATTTACGGATTAAACGATAGATATAGAGGTGTTTTAAATGAAAGAAGAGTTGTTTTTATGAATCCTGATGATATGATAGAACAGAATTTATCAAAACTTGATAAAGTAAATTTAGTAAGTCATTTTAAAGAAGAAAAAAGATGCGCTAAAGGTTTTTTAGTAATTCCTTATAATATTCCAAAACAATGTACAGCTACCTATTTTCCAGAGGCTAACGTATTAGTTCCAATACAAAGTAAAGCTAGAATAAGCCATACACCAGCATCAAAAACTGTAATAATAACTGTCGAAAAAAACGGTAGTTAAAAAAGATTTGTATTTTAGTCGCTAAATTTAACATAACAAAGCCAAATTATGCCTTTTATAGAAGAAGAGAAGTTTAAATTGATACAAGAAGATTTAGATAACTCAAAACTAAAAAGAGAAGAAGCAGAAAATGAATTAACAAAAGTTCAAGAAAGCTTTTCTAATTTTAAAAAGAAATCTAAAATTACACCTATTATATTAGGTCTTTTATTAGGTGCGCTAATACCAATAACTTATTACTTTTATACTAACGGCGGTAGCAGTATGTCTTCATCAGATATTGCTGAAATTAAAAAAGAAGAATCTATTAGAGTTTTAGATAGTATAACAAGATCTAATGCTAGACTTAAAAGAAATGATGAGCTTAGTAACGCATCAGGTAATAATTCTATTGTAGATCATAAAGCTGAAACTTCTGGAGCAACAATATATTCTGTTCAAATAGGCGTTTTTTCTAATAAAAGATATCCTTTATTATCATCATCTACAATACCGTCTACGGTAACTGTAAACGATGGTTACTTTAAATATTCAATTGGTTTGTTCGAAACCTTAAATGAAGCAAGGTATTTAAAAAAGGAATTAATTAAAATTGGTTTTAGAGATGCTTTTATAGCTTCTTATATTGATGGTGAACGTCAAAAAATACTTAATTAAATAGTTTTTAATGAAATACAATATTTTTAAACGAGCACTCATATTAAGTTTTATTATGAGTGTTCATTTTTTTTATGCACAAACAGAAGGTCTAGATAAAAAAACTCAAATTGGTTTTGGGCAATTAGATTTCTTACCTATAAAAATGCCAGATAATGAGGTTAATATGGATTTCACTGGAATTCATTACAATTTAAAGTTAAATGATTGGAGTTATGCAGGTATTGGTTTATATGGTTCAGTCGGTGGTATTAGAGGTGGTTTTTTTACTTTAGGTATAAATGTGGGTATCCAAAAATACATAACAGACAATATATTTGTTGATGCAGGTTTACATTTTGGTGGTGGTGGTGGTGCTTCTGCCCCTGATGGTGGAGGTGCATTTATATTACCCCATTTAAATTTGGGTTATCAGTTTAAACATTTTTCCACAACTGCTGGATACAGTTATATTAATTTTTTTGATGGAGGAGAAATCAATAGTAGTCAATTCAATGTAGCTATACAAATACCTCTTTCATTTGAAGCTTCTAATTTTGCTAAAAGAGATTATACTTTTGATATTGAAAATATTAAAAAATCTTATGGAGATACTAAAACCAACAAATTATCACTTTTAATGCATTTAAATAATTTGTCTGTTAAAGGTGATTCTCAGTTTATTGGAGGAGAAAAAATTAAAGGCAGAACTATTCGTTTAGCAGGATTTGAATTAAACTCTTATATAAACGATAATATTTTCTTTTTCGTTAAAGCAGATGGTGCTTACCACGGTATTCAAGCTGGTTATATGGATGTTTTTTTAGGAGGAGGATATCATTTATCAATGAACAAAAACCGAACAAACATACTAGCTAAATTCGGAGTTGGTGCTGGCGGTGGCGGTGGTGTTGATACTCAAGGAGGTTTTTTAATTTATCCTGATTTATCTATTGAACAAAAATTATTCGATAATGTATATGCATCTATCAATAAAGGGTATTTAATGAGCCCTGATGCTCATTTCATATCTTCGACATTAGGTTTTGGTTTAAAATATTATGTAGATAAAGACGGAACAACAGCTAATAATCAAGAATTCTCATCTGGTAAATTAAAAGGTTTTGAAGCGGTAATTAAACAAGATTTGTATTTAAACGCTTCTAGAAACGGAGGATTTAATCAAAACATGCACCAAATATCACTTCAAATAAACTTTTTCTTAAATAAATATTTATATGGTGCAGGACAAACATCATTTGCTAACTTTGGTGATGCGGGAGCTTATGCTGAAGGTGTTGTCGGTTTAGGTGTACAATCTAACTTATTTTTTAATAACACCACATCTGTTTTTGCTCAAGTATTAGGTGGTGCTGCTGGTGGTGGTGGTATTAGTACAGGACAAGGCTTAATAATTAAACCAAGTGTAGGTATTAATTATAAACTTACAAAAACTTTAAACCTTAGAGGAGGTTTAGGTTATGTTAAAGCTAGAGGAGGTAGTTTAAGTAGTATTTATTTAAACTTTGGGATAAATTATAATTTTTCTTTTTTAAGATTAAACAGCATAAAAAAAGCTGTCATCTAAAATTAGATGACAGCTTTTTTTATTATTAAGACTATAAATTATTTTTGAAATAATTTATTAACTTCTTCTAATGTAATAAATTTTGACACCGTTGTTACATCTGGATCTCTACTTACATACTGTTTAATTTGAAGTTTAATTTCATTATCATCTTGTCTTTCATATCTAAAATAAACTGCGTCTCCGTTAGCTTTAATTTTATAAACTTCCCCTGGAGGAGCATTAAAACCACTTACTAAAAACTGATGTAATTTACCTATATCATCATTTGTATTTTTAAAAGAAAAAAAGACGTAATCATTTATAGGGTCGTTAATGTTCTTATAAAAGAAATTATACGATTCATCGCTTACTTTTTCAAGATAAACGAACTCTACATGACCTACCACTTCTGTTCTTGTTGTTTCTACAAATTCTATTTGTGAATAAGAAACAACAGATATAAAAAGCACTGCTAAAAGAAATATTTTTTTCATAAGGGTAAAAATTTGGCGTTATTAATTTAAAATTTATGTAACAAAAACGTCATTAAATATAATATATTATATTTAAACTTATTTTATTCTTACTTAAAAAAG
>CAZCHR010000121.1:0-7770 GCA_964498665.1 uncultured Tenacibaculum sp.
TATGAACAATTTTTCATTTTTCAATCGAAAAAACATCCAAAAAGAACTACAAACAACCGAATTTGATATATTAATTGTTGGTGGTGGAATTACTGGCGCAGGTATTGCTTTAGATGCTGCATCAAGAGGAATGAAAGTTGCTTTAATTGAAAAAAATGATTTTGCTTCGGGTACATCCAGTAAATCAACAAAATTAATTCATGGAGGATTACGTTATTTAAAACAGTTTGATTTTTGGTTAGTTAAAGAAGTTGGTACCGAACGTGCAATTGTTCATAAAATAGCTCCGCATCTAGTAATACCAGAAAAGATGATTTTACCATTAATTGATGGTGGAACGTATGGTTCGTGGTTAACTTCTGTAGGTTTAAAAGTTTACGATGTTTTAGCTTCTGTAGAAGGTGATGACAAACGTAAAATGTTAGATAAAGATGAAGCTTTAAAAAAAGAACCTCTATTACCAGAAAGTATTTTAAGAGGTGCAGGTTACTATGCTGAATATCGTACAGATGATGCTCGTTTAACTATTGAAATTTTAAAAACTGCAAGTCAATACGAAGCTCAAATACTTAATTATACCAGAGCAGATGAATTTATTTATAAAAATAAACGTGTTGTTGGCGCAAAAGTTACCGATACTTTTACTAATGAAAGTTTTGATATTAAAGCAAAATATGTAATTAATGCTGCAGGTCCTTGGGTTGATGAATTACGTCAGATAAATAATTCTAAAATTGGTAAACGTTTACATTTAACAAAAGGTGTACATTTAGTTGTACCTCATGAAAAGTTACCTGTAAAACAATCTGTATACTTTGATGTTCCAGACGGACGTATGATGTTTGCTATTCCACGAGGAAAAGTAACCTACTTTGGTACTACCGATACTAACTTTCAACAAGATAAAAACACCGTAGAAACTAGTATTGTTGATGTTACTTATCTTGTAGAAGCTGTAAATAATATGTTTCCGGATATAAATTTAAGTATTGATGATGTACAATCATCTTGGGCTGGTTTACGACCGTTAATTCATGAAGAAGGAAAATCTGCTTCAGAACTTTCTCGTAAAGATGAAATTTTTGTTTCCGATACTAAATTAATTTCTATTGCTGGTGGTAAATTAACAGGATACCGTAAAATGGCTGAAAGAATTGTTGATTTAGTAGCAAAGAAAATGAAACGTCGTTTTGAGGTAGAGTTTGATCCAATTCAAACAGAAGATATTATTTTAGCTGGAGGTCCTTTTCAAAATTATAAATCAGTAAATATATACATCAAGCAAGTATATAAAAACTTAAAAAATTACGGATTTACAAAAACTGATGCTGCATATTTAGTGCATAATTATGGTAAACAAACCGATGTTGTAGTTGATAAATTTGATGAACTTAAAGAAGAAAATAACGAACTACGTCTATTAAAAGCAGAAGTTTGGTTTACAATACAACATGAAATGACCTGTACTCCTACTGATTTTTTTATGCGTAGAACAGGACGTTTATTTTTCGATAAACCTAGTGTAGATAAATATAAAGACGCTGTTTTAAAAGAATTTATAAATTATTTTAACTGGTCTGATTTAGAAATACAAAAGCATCAACAAGAATTAGAAGATAAAATTAACCTGACTTTAAATTTTAACTAATCTATTTACATAGTTTAATTGTTTGAAAGCAAAATAATTATATATTTAGCCTGCTAAAAAAAATCCCCTAATAAAAGGTTTCTATACCGTTTAATAATTGATATAAAATGAAACAAATAATATTTGTGTTTATACTTGTAATTAGCAGTTTTGTTGCTAGAAGTCAAACAAGTAATATTTTATCAGATTCAGAATATCAAAACATTAAAATAAATAATGTTTCTATAGCTGATATTAAAAAAAGTAAAGGAAAAAAAAGTGCTGTTGAAAAACTATTAGGTGCCTCTAATTCTTTTACAAAAGATGAAAATGAAATTTATCATTATTACAAATTCAATGGTTTATCTATTGATTTTGTTATGAAAGGTAAAAGTAAACCTTATATAGAATCTTTTGAAATAAAAGACACCAATGCTTCTCTTACTATAAAAGATAAAACTATTACAGTTGGAGATAATATTAGTAAATTGGGAACTGTAGTTTTTATGGCAGCTAGAAATGGTGATAAAAGTATTTTATATACTGATTGTGAAGATTGTGATAGTTTTGTAAATATTGAATTTGATCAAACATCTAAACTAATTACTAAGATTAGTTATATGGATATGTCTTAAAAAAGTTTATATAAAATAAAAAAGGAGCTTAATTATTTAAGCTCCTTTTTTATTTATTCCATTTTTTCATGTTCTTCTAAGTCTTTTGTTAAATCTAACTTTCGCAATGTAGGGTTTATTATTCCTGTTGTAATAACTGTTATTAAAGTCATTGTTCCTCCAAAAACTACAGCAGTAACTGTTCCCATTAATTTTGCAGTAACACCGCTTTCAAAAGCACCTAGTTCATTAGACGAACCAACAAACATAGAGTTTACTGATGCTACTCTACCACGCATATGATCGGGTGTTTTTAATTGCAGAATTGTTTGACGTATTACCATTGAAACTCCATCGGTAACTCCACTAAAAAATAAAGCTACAATTGATATCCAAAATACAGATGATAAACCAAATACGATAATACAAATACCAAATCCAAAAATAGCCGCTAATAACTTCATTCCAGCATTTTTACTTATTGGTATGTAAGCAGTAATTAACATCGTTAAAAAAGCTCCTATGGCAGGTGCAGCTCGTAAAGCTCCAAAACCTTCTGGACCAACTTTTAAAATATCTTGAGCATAAATAGGTAATAAAGCAATTGCTCCGCCAAAAAGTACCGAAATCATATCTAAAGTTATTGCTCCTAAAATTGCTTTAGTTTTAAATACAAAACGAACTCCTTCTTTTAAACTTTCCATTATAGGTTCTCCTATTTTTGGGTTTAATATTGGTTTTCTTCTAATAAAAAAAACCATTAAAAAAGAAAACACTACCAAACCAAAGACTATGCACAACGACCAATGAACACCCATCCAAGAAATTGTAAATCCTGCGAAAGCAGGTCCTAATACTGAAGCTATTTGCCAAGTAGAACTACTCCAGGTTGCTGCATTAGGATATAATTTTTTGGGTACAATTAAAGCTATTAAAGAAAAAATCGTTGGTCCGAAAAACGAACGTAAAAATCCACCAAAAAATACCAATGCATAAATTGCATATAAAACCGTGTTGGTTTCCCAACCTTCAATAAAACTTGGTAATGTTAAAAAGAATAAGCCTAGACTAATTAAAGAAAAAGCCCCTATACATAGTGCTAATAAATTTCGTTTTTCTTTCTGATCTACTATATGACCTGCAAATAGTGCCATAGATACAGCTGGAATTACTTCCATTAAACCAATAATTCCTAATGATAATGGGTTTTTAGTAATACTGTATACTTGCCATTCAATTATAATAAATTGCATTGACCAAGCAAAAACTAATAAGAAACGAACTAATAGAAAAATATTAAACTCTTTGATTCTTAATGATGCATATGGATCTTTTTTTTCCATGAATTAGTTTAATTTTAAATCCATTAAAATGGCAAAAGTTTCGTTTACATCTTCCTCTTTAACAACAATTGTCATTTCATGTGTTGTAGATATCACTTCCTGCACTGCAATATTTGCCCAAGCAAATTGCTTTAAAATAAAATAATAAACACCTGATTGCTCTAAATTATCTTTAGGTAGTTTTATCGTTATTGATGCTAAATTATTAACATTATTAATAAGTGTTTCTTTCTGAAAAATTTCTTCTACAAATGGCTGTAGATTTTTACTTGTAACAATATTCGTTTCAAAAATCCCTTGCGAAACAGTTAAAAAATAGTCGTTACTATCTGCAGATTTGCTTAAAATTTTAGCAATTTCTTTTAATAATGAAGGTGTATTTTTAAATGTAAAATCACATAAATCTGAACGTACAATTACATCACCTAAATCTAAAGCTAACTTTTTAATGTTTTTACGAACTCTTAATTCATTTGCTGGTGATAATCTATTAATAGCCATCATTACTGCACCTACTTTTACTTCTTTTTTTAAAAGTTTAGAAACATCAGGAAGTATTACTCTTGCAAGTGATGATACATTTATTAATTTTTCATTTAAAGCTTCTTCAATAAATGGGGTTTTACGAATTGTAATTTCTACAGCTTCCTGAATTGTTTTCATTATTTGTTTAATTTTAAACAAATATATTAAAAATAAAACTTAAAGTGTAATTAATCTGTTATTACATTATTTGTAATATATTTCACAAAAAAGTTTGTGAATCAGATTTTTAAATTAAATTTGTTGACATTGGTTATTAAATGCAAAACCAACACAATTCAATTTTAGAAGCGATTGATGAGCAGAATTCTTTTTATTAAGAAGGATTATTTGTACAAATACAAACAACTAATCTAATCTATTTGTTAACTTAAAAAACTCATCTTTCGCTTCTTTTTTGTCGTATAACACGTTATACACAGCTTTTATAATAGGAATTTTTGCTTCGTTTTTAAGATTGATTTCGTAAGCGCTTTTTGTAGCATAATACCCTTCTGCAACCATACTCATTTCCATTTGTGCAGATTTTACTGTATATCCTTTTCCAATCATATTTCCAAACATTCTGTTTCTACTAAAAACTGAATATCCTGTAACTAATAAATCACCCAAGTAGGCAGAATTATTAATATTACGTTTCATTTTATGAACCTTTTTAATAAAACGTTTCATTTCACGAATCGCATTACTCATTAATACAGCTTGAAAATTATCACCATATCCTAGTCCATGAGCTATACCTGCGGCAATAGAATATATATTTTTTAACATAGCTGCATACTCAGTACCTATAATGTCGTCAGATATTTTTGTTTTAATATATCTACCAGCAATGTATTTACTTAAATTTTTAGCTTTTTTCTCATCCTGACAAGCAATAGTTAAATACGATAAACGTTCCATTGCTACTTCTTCTGCATGACATGGACCCGTAACAACGCCAATATTTTCGAAAGGAATATTGTAATTATCATGAAAATGTTCTCCAACAATTAATCCCGTTTCCGGAACAATTCCTTTTATCGCAGAAAAAATAGTTTTATTTTCAAGAGAAACATTTAATTTCTCTAATTCAGTTTTTAAAAAAGCAGACGGAATTGCAAAAATTAAAATATCATAATTATCTACAATATGATTTATGTCGTCTGATAAATCTAATTGCTCTGGATGTAATTCTGCTGAACTTAAATAATTCGGATTATGTTTATTACGTTTTATATGTTCTATAGCATAAACGCTTCGCATATACCAACCTATATTTTCTAAGTTTTCAGATAACATTTTAACAATAGCTGTAGCCCAACTTCCTCCACCTAATACTGCAATTTTAGCTTGTTTACTCATTTTGTTTAGTTTTCTAATACGAAATTAAGAAATCTAATAGCGAATGCCTAAACCAACCCTTAATTATTATATTTGTAGGCAAATAAATCTATTCTTTTTGAGCGCATTAAAACGTTTTTTAAAAGACGCTGTTATTTACGGAATCGCAGCTGTTTTACCCAAAGCAATTAACATTTTATTAGTTCGTTTATATACTGATACTTTAAGTGCTGATAAATTTGCTATAAATACCATGTACTATGTGTATGCAGCATATTTTAATGCTCTATTAACTTATGGAATGGAAACCGCTTTTTTTAGATTTTTTTCGAAAGAAAAAGACAAAGGAAAAATAGTATCTACTGCTTTTATTTCTTTATTAATTACAACCTTATTATTTTTAGGAATCACACTATTTTTCAGTGAACAAATAGCTTTATTTTTTGGATTCAATAATCCGTTATTTTTTCAGATATTAATTATTACTTTAACTTTAGATACCTTAGCTGTTATACCGTTCGCTTATTTAAGAGTTACAAACAAACCTATAAAATTCACCTTTTATAAAATCATAAATAGTATTATTTATGCTACTTTAAATATCTTTTTTTTGTGGTTGATTCCATATGCTATAAAAAACAATGTTTCATTACCAAATAACTTAACTAACTATATTGAAAATCAACCTCAAGTTATTCATATTTTTGTGGCTGGTTTATTTGCCAGTGCTGTTACTTTTATCTTATTAACCCCAACACTTTTTAAATTTAAATTTACGTTTGATTTTCAATTATTAAAAAAGATGTTAACCTATAGTTTACCAATAATGGTAGGTGGTTTAGCTTTTGTTACCAATGAAAATTTAGATAAATTATTATTAGGTGATATGGTTGGTAAGCAACAAATGGGAATTTATGCTGCTTGTTATAGGTTAGGTGTTTTTATGTCGTTATATATTATGGCTTTTCGTTTAGGTGCTGAACCTTTTTTCTTTAATCAAGCTGATAAAAGAAATGCGAAACAAACTTACAGCACAATACTAACTTGGTTTACTTTATTTAGTGCTTTGTTTATGTTGATAATTGTTAGTTTTATTGATCTTTTTGCTTCATTTCTTTTAAAAAATGATATCTATTTTGAAGCTTTACAAATTGTACCAATTATTTTATTAGCTAATTTATTTTTAGGTATTTATAACAACTTATCAATCTGGTATAAGTTAACAGATAAAACAAAATACGGAATGTATTTTTCTATAATAGGAGCTCTAATTACTGTTGTTTTTAACCTAATTATGATTCCTAAAATTGGATTTATAGCATCTGCTTGGGCAACTTTAACTGCTTATAGTGTTATGATGCTTATTTCATATTTCATTGGAAAAAAACATTACCCTATTGAATATGAATTTAAAAAAGTTATGAGTTATTTACTTATAACATCTTTATTATCTTATGTCTCTTTTATTTATTTTAGAGGTAATTATATAATTTCTATTTCCTTTATTTTTATATTGATAGGATGTATTTTTTACAACGAAAAAACAATGATTAAAAAAATTTTGAAACGATAAATTATGAATGTACAAATCATTAACAAATCAAAACATCAAACACCTGCTTACGAAACAGAAGGTTCTGCAGGAATGGATTTACGTGCAAATATAGATGCTACCATTACACTTAAACCTTTAGAGCGTGCAATTATAAAAACAGGTTTATTCATCGCCCTACCTGTGGGTTTTGAAGCACAAGTACGTCCGCGAAGCGGACTTGCAGCAAAAAAAGGAATAACTGTATTAAATAGTCCTGGAACTGTAGATGCAGATTATCGTGGAGAAATCGGAGTTATTTTAGTGAATCTATCAAACGAAGATTTCTTGGTAAATGATGGTGAACGTATTGCACAATTAGTTATTGCAAAACACGAACGTGTAAACTGGCAAGAAGTAGAAATTTTAAACGAAACTGAACGTGGATCTGGTGGTTTTGGAAGCACTGGAGTTTAATAAAAAAGCCTCTTTCGAGGCTTTTTTTATTTTCTATAAATTTCTTCTCCATTAAAAATTGTCATCACAATTTTTGTGTTTTTTATCTGATTTGAGGAAATTGAAAAAATATCTTTATCTAAGACTATAAAATCAGCTAATTTTCCAACTTCTAAAGAACCAACTTTATCTTCTTGACGCATTACATAAGCTCCATTAAGAGTATACGCTTTAATCGCTTCTGTTAACGAAATATTTTGCTGTGCTCTTGTTACTGCATTTTGAATTCCTATAAAAGGATTTAATGAACTTACATTCCAATCGCTACTTAAA
>CAZCHR010000122.1:0-7694 GCA_964498665.1 uncultured Tenacibaculum sp.
CTATTTTAACTTCATTAGCTTATACTAATAAGTCTAATTGGTTATGGATTAATAGGAATTTAAACAACGTTAAAACAATAGCAATGCCTTGGTCGTATATTATAAACACTACAAGGTATTACTCACATAAAAATAAAAAAAGTAAAAAAGAAATATTA
Organism: uncultured Tenacibaculum sp.; assembly: GCA_964498665.1. Classification (GTDB taxonomy): domain Bacteria; phylum Bacteroidota; class Bacteroidia; order Flavobacteriales; family Flavobacteriaceae; genus Polaribacter. The sequence goes on from CAZCHR010000122.1 coordinate 159, forward strand.
TTACCTAAAGCTACTCATTTAAAAAGAAATGAAAAAAATGTTGTAGTATTAGTAATTGGCGAGTCTGCAAGGAGTAAAAACTTTTCATTATACGGTTATGAAAAGAATACAAACCCTTTACTTTCTAAGGTAGATGGACTATCTATATTTAACGCTAAATCTAATGATACATATACTAGTGAAGGTGTTAAGAGTATTTTGTCTCATAAAGAAGGGAAAGAATTATATGAGCCATTACCAAGTTATTTATATAGAAATGATGTAGATGTTTTTTGGCGAACAACTAATTGGGGAGAACCAAAAATTAAAACAAAAAGTTACCAAAAAAGAGAAGAATTAGCTAAATTAGTAGATTGGGAGAATCCAGATTTTGATGAAGTATTGTTAAGTGGTTTGAAAGAACAAATTATGTCTAGTAAAAAGGATAAAATATTTGTTGTTATTCACATGTATACGAGTCATGGACCGGAGTATTATAAGAAGTACCCCTCAGAGTTCAATAATTTTAAACCAGTGTGTAAAGAACCTGCACTTAAAAAATGTGTTAAAGAAGAACTTGTTAATGCTTATGATAATACAATTCTTTATACAGATTATATACTATCTTTTTTAATTAAAGAATTAAAAGAACTTGAAAATTACAAATCATCTATGATTTTTATTTCAGATCATGGAGAATCTTTAGGTGAAGATGAATTATACATGCATGGACTTCCAAAATCAATGGCGCCAAAAGAACAATTTGAAATTCCATTTATAGTATGGTCACCATCAATTGAAATAAAAGCCGATAAAAAAAATGAAATTTTATCACAATATTATATTTTTCATAGTGTAATGGATGCTTTGGATATTAATAGTCCAATTTATGATGAAAATAAAAGTGTGTTTTTAAAATAATTGAAATACAATTATATAAAGTAAACAATACTAGTAATGTTTAGAACAAGAAGACTTAGAAAAACTGAAGGAATTCGTAGATTGGTTAGAGAAACCAAATTATCTGTTGATGATTTAATCTATCCTTTGTTTATAGAAGAAGGAGAAAACATAGAAACAGAAATTGTTTCTATGCCAGGTATCAAACGTTTTTCTTTAGATAGAATTTCAAAAGAATTAGATGAGGTTATTGAGTTAGATATTCCAGCAGTTTTGCTATTCGGGATTCCGTCTGAAAAAGACGATGCTGGAACAGAAACATGGAATGATAATGGAATTATGCAACAAGCAATTCGTTTTATCAAAAAGAATTACCCAAGTTTATATGTAATTACTGATGTTTGTTTTTGTGAATATACTTCGCATGGGCATTGTGGAATTATTCATGATAATGATGTAGATAACGATGCAACATTAGTAAATATAGCAAAGCAAGTAATTTCTCATGCAAAAGCAGGAGTAGATATGGTTGCACCATCAGGAATGATGGACGGAACTATTGATATGATTCGTCAGTCTTTAGACAATACTGGTTTTCCGAATTTACCAATTATGGGATATTCTGTAAAGTATTCGTCAGCATTTTATGGGCCGTTTAGAGATGCAGCTGATTCTGCGCCAACTTTTGGTGATAGAAGAACGTATCAAATGGATCCGGCTAATAGAGATGAAGGAATGCGAGAAGCTACTTTCGACGATCAAGAAAGAGCAGATATTTTAATGGTTAAACCAGCATTATCGTATTTAGATATCATCAGAGATTTAAAAAATAGTTTCGATCGTCCGATTGCATGTTATAATGTAAGTGGTGAGTATGCAATGGTTAAAGCTGCTGCAGAAAAAGGTTGGATTGATGGCGAAAAAGTAATGATGGAAAGTTTACTTTCGATGAAAAGAGCAGGAGCGGATATCATTATTACTTATTTTGCAAAAGAAGTAGCAAGAATATTACAAAACAAATAATGTCATTACGAGGAAGAATGACGAAGTAATCTTACTGTAAAGATTGCTTTTTTAAGTTTCCATGACAGAAAGCATTTAATTATGGAATTCAAGAAATCACAAAAATTATATAAAAAAGGATTAGTAAATCTTGTTGGAGCAGTAAATTCTCCAGTAAGAGCATTTTCATCAGTAGGTGGAAATCCGTTGTTTATTAAAAAAGCAAAAGGATCTAAAATTACTGATGTTGATGGTAATTCATATGTAGATTTAGTATTGTCTTATGGACCTATGATTTTAGGTCATCGTCATAAAGAAGTGCAAAAAGCTATTACTAAAGCCTTAAAAAACGGATATTCATTCGGAGCTTCAACAGAAAATGAAATTAAACTTGCAAAAATAGTTTGTGATGCTTTTCCAGGAATGGATAAAGTTCGTTTTGTAAACTCTGGTACCGAAGCTGTTTTAAGCGGAATCCGTTTAGCAAGAGCCTCTACAGGAAAAGATAAAATAATAAAATTTGCAGGTTGTTATCACGGACACCAAGATGCGTTATTAGTAGCAGCGGGTTCTGGTTTAGCAACTTTAAGTTTACCAGGATCTAAAGGAGTTCCAGAAGGAGCTGTTAAAAATACGTTGATTGCTAATTATAACGATTTAGATAGTGTAAAAGCACATTTCGAAGCGTATGATGATATTGCAGGTGTTATTTTAGAACCAGTTGCAGGTAATATGGGAGTGGTTACTCCGCAAAATAATTTCTTAAAAGAATTAAAAGCATATTTAGAATCTAAAGGAGCTTTATTAATTGTTGATGAGGTAATGACAGGTTTCCGTTCAAAATTTGGTGGAGCACAAGAGTTATTTGATGTAGAAGCTGATATTACTTGTTTAGGTAAAGTTATCGGAGGAGGTTTTCCAGTAGGAGCTTATGGTGCTCGTAACGAAATTATGGAAATGGTTGCCCCGTTAGGAGGAATGTACCAAGCAGGAACTTTATCTGGTAACCCAATTGCTATGGCAGGAGGAATTGCAACATTAACAGAGTTAAAGAGACAAAATCCGTACGAGAGATTTAACGAGGTTGCTCAAATTATTGAAGTTTTCTTGTTAGAGTCTGCTAAAAAACACGGAGTAGAGATTACTGTAAATAGATTTGGTTCTATGATCAATCCATTTTTTACTAATGTTACGGTAACTAATTTTGAGGAAGCTCAAACTTCAGATACTAATAAATTCGCAACGTTCTTTTGGAGTATGATGCATAACGGAGTGTTTTTGCCTCCATCACAGTTCGAAGCTTGGTTTTTATCATCAGCTTTATCTGAAAAAGATATTGAGAAAATTGCGAAGGCAATTGATAAATCGATGGAAGCAGTATCAAAGATGTAAATAAGAAAAACTCTTTTGTAAAATCAATTTAGTATGAAGTTTTTAATAACCTTTATTTTTAGCATTATGTTAACGTCTTGTCCAGATAATAATAAACAAAATATGCAAGATGATTATTCATTTGTCTCCTTATATCAAGGAAGAATGAATGGAGAGAATAATATTGAAAAACAAAATAAAGTTATTAATTCTGATGAAGAGTGGAATTCGATTTTATCAAAATTAAATATTTCGAAAGAAACTATTACTGCTATAGATTTTTCTAAAAGTACCATATTACTATTAATAGATTCAGTTAAAAATACAGGTGGTTATGCTGTTGGAGTAGACAGTGTTAAAGTAGAAAAAAATAAAATGGAAGTTGTTGTTAAGTATTCCGGACCAAAACCGACAGATATGGTTACGATGGCAATAGAGCAACCTTTTCATGTAATAAAGATTAATAAAACAAACAAAGAGATAGTATTTGTAACAAAATAAGATGATAAAAAACGATTTATTTTTAAGAGCGTTAAAAGGTGAAACTGTAGATCGTCCACCAGTATGGATGATGCGTCAAGCAGGAAGATATTTACCAGAGTTTATGGAAATCAGAAAAAAATACGATTTCTTTACACGTTGTAGAACTCCAGAGTTAGCTTCAGAAATAACAGTACAACCAATTCGTAGATACGGTATGGATGCAGCTATTTTATTTTCAGATATTTTGGTAATTCCACAGGCAATGAATATTGAAGTGGAAATGAAACCAGATTTCGGCCCTTATTTACCAAACCCTGTTAGAGATAAAAAAGGTTTAGATAGTGTAATAATTCCTGATGTAAACGAAGAATTAGGTTATGTTATGGAGGCTATTAAAGCAACCAAAGAAAAGTTGAATGATGAAATTCCTTTGATAGGTTTTGCGGGTTCTCCATGGACAATTTTATGTTATGTTGTACAAGGTCAGGGTTCTAAAAACTTCGATAAAGCAAAAGAATTTTGTTTTACTAAACCAGTTTTGGCACACCAATTGCTACAGAAGATAACAGATACCACTATTGCTTATTTAAAAGCAAAAGTTAAGGCAGGTGTAAATGCTGTACAAGTTTTTGATTCTTGGGGAGGAATGTTATCTCCAACAGATTATCAAGAGTTTTCATGGCAATACATTAATCAAATAATTGAAGCATTAAAAGATGATGCTCCAGTAATTGCTTTTGGTAAAGGATGTTGGTTTGCTTTAGGAGATATGGCAAAATCTAACGCCTCTGCATTAGGAGTTGATTGGACATGTTCGGCAAGAAATGCTCGTTATTTATCAGGAGGAAATATTACATTACAAGGTAATTTTGATCCTTCAAGATTATTATCTCCACCAGCTGAAATTAAAAAAATGGTACACCAAATGATAAATGAGTTTGGAAAAGACAAATATATTGTTAACTTAGGGCATGGAATTTTACCTAATATACCGCTTGATAACGCAAAAGCCTTTATAGATGCGGTAAAGGAATATAAATCCTAAAAATGTTTCCCCTAAAAAATAATTAAAAAATGAAAAAATTATTACTTGTGTTCGTGCTGGTTTCAGTTTTACAAAGTTTTGCACAAAAAAAGATTTATTATAAAGATATCGTTGGTGATTGTATTAATGCATCAAGTAAAGATGCTGCAGTTTTAGATGATATTGTGTATAACTGTATAAGAGATAAATATATTTCTAATTATGATTTTACTTCTATTGATGGGAAAACATTGAGTACAAATCAAATTAAAAAGCCAATTATGTTATTTGCGGCTTCTACAAGATATGCTCCATTTAGGGGAGAGATACCAGCAATTAATAAAATAGTGGAAAAGTATAATGATAAGGTAGAATTTATTATGCTTTTTTGGGATGATGAAACAGGAGTTAAGAAAGTTGCAGAAAAATTAGATAAAAGAATAACTTTAGTTGCTTCTAAACAAAAATTGAAAGATAGATCTAGTTTAAATGTTTTTGGTTTTATTCATAAATTAGATTATCCATCAGCATATTTAATTTCAGGTAATAAAAGAATTTTAGATTTTAAAAGAGGGGCTTTAGCACCAACTAAAAAAATGGGATGGGATGAAGTAAATAAAATAAATGAAGAAAAGTTAGAAGCATTTATTCAACCAATTTTAAAATAAAAATAAAATTATATAATATTAACCTCTTTCTTAACGGAAAGAGGTTTTTTTACTTTAATAAATAAAATGATAAAAAATATAATAAAAGGAATTAAAGCTTATTTCGGAGCCTTTCAATTAATATCTAAACTAAAGCTCTGGAGATATTTTATTATTCCGATGTTTATTAGTTTAATAACAGCTGCAGTAATTATAGGTTTAGCGTATGGTTTATCGGATGATTTAGGGCATTATATTGCAAATTTTTGGAAATGGGAATTCGGTAAAAATACTTTTGAGTTAATTAGCACACTTTTTAGTGGTTTATTAATAATTGTAATTGGGTTAATTTTGTATAAACATATTGTAATGGCATTGTCAGCACCTTTTATGAGTCCAGTTTCTGAGAAAATAGAAGACTATTATAGAGGAGATGATCATAAACATAGAATTACAAGTTTTAAAGAACAATTAGTTAGAGGTATTAGAATTAATATTAGAAATTTAATTCGAGAAATTCTATTGACAATTCCTATTTTATTGCTGGGTTTAATACCTGTTGTAGGAATTTTATCTACTATTTTATTATTTCTTACTCAAGCCTATTACGCAGGTTTTGGTAATATGGATTATACTTTAGAAAGACATTTTAAGTATAAAGAGAGTATTTATTTTGTTAAAAGAAATAAAGGTTTAGCAATAGGAAACGGAATTGTTTTTATGCTTTTTTTATTAATACCTATAATCGGAGTTATTTTAGTTTTGCCATTATCTGTAACCGCAGCAACTACTGAAACTATTAAGCAAATTCATATAAAAGAATTACAAGAATAAGTATTTTTGTAGGATAATAATATAGAAATGAAAGATCAGTTTTACGCGTATATAGAAGAGTTACAAAATACCATTACATCTAAACTAGAAGCTATAGATGGTAAAGCCAAATTTCAGGAAGATTTATGGAAACGTACTGAAGGTGGTGGAGGTAGAACTCGTGTTATTGAAAATGGAAATATTTTTGAAAAAGGAGGCGTAAATATTTCGAAAGTTTTCGGAAAGCTGCCAGAAGCACTACGTAAACAATTTGGAGTAGAAAGTGGAGATTTTTTTGCCTGTGGATTAAGTTTAGTATTACATCCTAAAAACCCTTTTATACCAACTGTACACGCAAATTGGCGTTATTTTGAAATGTATGACGGAGAAGGCAATATCGTTACTCAATGGTTTGGTGGAGGTCAAGATTTAACACCTTATTATTTATTTGATGAAGATGCTATTCATTTTCATAGCGTTTGTAAAGAAGCTTGTGATAAATATCATCCTGATTTTCATCCAAAGTTTAAAGAAACCTGTGATAATTACTTTTGGAATGCACATCGTAACGAAGCTCGTGGAGTAGGAGGATTATTTTTTGATTATTTAAAGAAAACAGATGCGTTTTCTATGCAAGATCGTTATGATTTTGTTACAGAAGTAGGAAACAGTTTTTTAAATTCATATGTACCCATTGTTGAAAGAAGAAAAGATTTAGAATATACTCAAGAGCATAAAGATTGGCAAGAAGTTCGTCGAGGACGTTATGTAGAATTTAATTTAGTTCATGATAGAGGTACTTTATTTGGATTAAAAACAAACGGACGAATAGAAAGTATTTTAATGAGTTTACCACCAGTTGTACAGTGGAAATATAATCATCATCCAGAAGAAGGAAGTGATGAGGCTAAATTATTAGAAGTTTTAGCAAAACCTAAAAATTGGGTTTAATATATATGATTCAAAAAAAGCTCATTAATTCTATTAATGAGCTTTTTTTATTTTTAAAATAAGTTGTTTTTTATTTGATTAAAATCAATAAAGTAAGTTAATTTTAAAGCAATAGTATTACTCTTATTTTCATTAATTGTATTGTTTAAATTATTGCTATAACTAGAATTTATGTTTCTAGCGAAATAATTAGCTCCCATTTTATAAGTTAAACTGAATTCACTAGCAGGAGCAAATTGCCATTTTGTTATAAAATCTATATTAAATGTATTAAAGTTTACATCTTGTTTATTAACGTCAATATTATGGTTATTTGTAACCTGAGTTCGATTAATAAAAAGAGAGTTGATTAGTTTTAATCGTTTG
>CAZCHR010000123.1:0-7634 GCA_964498665.1 uncultured Tenacibaculum sp.
AAGCGTAAATAATTATCATAAAAGTATCTCCTAGTATTCCACTAATACTATTTGCAATACTTCCTAAAACATTTCCATAGTTAAAATTACCAATAATTGATTTTAATGATGTAATAATATCAATATGAAAATAGGTGTTTAGTTTTTTTATAATAGCATCAATATTCGGTTCGTATATGGTGTATGAAGTTGTTAAATTAGAAATACTATTAGTAATAATTTCTGATACAAAACCAAATCCTAAAACAATTAATGTAAAAACAAAGATGTTACTTAACCAAAACGGAATGTATTTTTTAGCGAAAGGAAGTATATAAATACTTTTTCTTATTTCTCTGGTTAAAAACCAAAAAATTAACGCAAAAATAAACGGAATTAATATCCCTTTACCTATAACTAATACAGCTACAATAGCCATAGTAACAATAACAAAATTAGCTGATTTTTTCATGTTTTAATTATTACGTATCCATTGAGAAGGATTTAATTTAGTAGTGTTTTTAAACAGTACAAAAAACAACTTAGTTTTTCCAGAAACCTTATTAGTAAAAACCTTACCTAATTTATCGCCAGTTTTTACAATATCACCTTTTTTAACATACACATTTTCTAAATTATTATAAGAAGAAATGTAATTTCCATGTTGAACTAGTACAGATTTTCTTCCTCCAGATTGTGTTTGTAGAACCAATACTTTTCCATTAAATATACTTTGGGCATCTGTATTAGGCTTTGTAACAATATGTAATCCGGCACTATTAATTTTAATTCCAGAAAAAGTAGGATGTGGTTGTACGCCAAACTTTCTAGTAATAATTCCGTTTACAGGCCAAGGTAATTTTCCTTTGTTTTGTACAAAACTAGCACGAAGTGTTTCTTCTGCTTTATTTAATATTAATCCAGAAGATTTTTTAGATGTTCTTTTTTTACCCTTATTGGCGCGTGCAATTGCATCTCTAATTAATTTATCTAATCTAGCTGCAATACGTTTCTCTTCTCTTATTTTTTTCTTTAAATCACCTTTATACTTACGTTCTTGTTTCTTAATTTTAGAAACTAAATTTTCTTGATTTTTTTTATCGGATTCTATTTGATCTTTTTGATCTTTTTCATCAGAAATTAAAACTTCTTTTACTTTTTTTCTTTGTACTAAAGAATCGTTTAGTAACTCAATATCTTTAGCTTTTATAATAATTTCTTCTCCTTGTTTTTTTCTATAATCGCTATATTGTTGCATGTATTTTAAGCGCTTATATGCTTGATAGAAATTTTTTGAAGATAACAGAAACATCGTTTTACTTTGTTGTGATTTACTTTTATGGGTTTTCACAACCATATCAGCATATTCTTTTTTTAAACTTTTAAGCTGATTGTTATATTTTTTAAGCTGCTTTTCATTTAAACGTATTTCTTTTGCTAAAGATTTAGCTTCTAATTCAATTGTTTCTATTAAACGCTCTCTAACATCTATTTTCTGATTTAAATCTTTTAAATCGTCTAAAGCATTGCTTTTTTTCTTCTTTGCTTTAATCAATAAATTATTAACCTTAACAATTTCTTTTTTTAATTTTTTACGTTTGTTTTCAAGCTCTTTTCGGTTTTGACCAAAAGAAGAAAACCCAATAAAAAAAAGGCAGATAAAAGAGATATAAAAAACAGAAGATTTCATTATAGTTTAATTTCTTTATAACCGTTAGGTAATTTAAAATCAGTATTTAACCTTTTATTAAATTCTATCGAACGTGTTGTAATATCAATATTAGTAAACTTATTTTTTTGTTTTGCATTAATATTAATTTTCGCAGGAAATAAGCCTTTATTTTTTATTAAATATTTTGGATATTTTATTTCTAAACGTTGATTTTTAAGTGAGTTTACTATCAATTGTTTGTCTAATTTAAAATGTGATGGATTTACATAAAAGAAAATATCAAAAAAATTAGGTTGTTTTTTAGGTGAAAGTTGATATGATTTATTGTTTATTTTTACTTCCTGACGCTCAGACCGAACGTTTAATAAAGATTCACCCAATAACATGCTTTGTAGTTGCTGAAAGTTAATATCGGCTCCTAAAAGTTTTCTAAGCATAGAAAAATCACCATCAAAATAGTTTCTCTTATATGGAGAATAGAATTGAACTTTAGTAGGTGTAATTTTTGCTTTAAAAACAGTAATAAATTTAGTTCCTTTTAACCAAATAACTTCATCTTTTTTAATTTTCATTCTTACAGAAAAGCCAACATTTTCTTTGCTATCTTTATAATTAACTTTTAACCGAGCATCAATAGTATTTTTATTAAAATTTGCAGCAATATGTTTTTTTGCTACTTTACGCGCAGATAATTTTTTTATTACTGATGAATTATCAGTTATTTTTTTACTTGACTTACAAGAGGTAAAACCAAGAATTAACACAAATAATATTTTAAAATATTTCATATTATAATTTAATAAAGTTGGCTTTACTTTTTAAGAATTTTTGAAGCTTTATTTTTGTAAAAATTGGATTTTTTGATATCATTTAATCCTTTATAAGCTTTCGAAATTTCTAAATAAAACTCAGCTTCTATTTTATAGTCATCAATTACAAAATCGATGCCATTTTGTAAACTTTCAATAGCTTTTTTATATTTAAGCTTATTGTTTTGAGCTTTTCCGTTCATTAAATAAACAAGTGGTTGTGCAGGGAATAAAGCTAAACCCTGTTCACTATATTTTAATAAATCTGTATGTTTATTAATTAATAGTTCATTTAATAAGTTTTTTAAGTTTATGTAAGATTTTTCTTTTTCAAAAGTAGAACGTAAATCAGTATTTACTATAATATTTTGTTTACTTTTTACTTTGTTTTTTCTATGGTTAAGTCTATTTTGTATTCTCCTTAACCTTGAATTTAATAATTTAGATTTTTCTAATTCTATTAAAACTTTTTTTGCAGAAGAAACATCATTATTTTGAAGATGTAAAAACACTAAATACTGTTTCTTTTTCGGATATATTTCAGCTATTTTTTTTTGAGTTTTAATAGCTTCTTCAAAGTAGGCTGTTTTTCTAAAAATAAGAACTTTATGTTCTAACAACCATAAGTTTTTTGGATCTTTATTTAAAGCAAGTTCAATATACTCTAAAGCTTCAGTGTTTCTATTTAGTTTAGTGTAGTTTTTGGCAAGTTCAAATAAAATAGCTTTGTTATTAGGTGCTAATTCATTACAAGTTTCTAAATATTCAATAGCTTTTTGATAGTTAAAAATAGCTTTTTGAGATAGTGCCTTAAAAAAACTTTCTTGAAATTTAATATTATTTTTTTCAAGAGGATTTATAGCAGAAGGAATGCTGTCTTGTGAAAAAGAAGCAAAAGAGAGAAGAGAAAAGAGAAAAGAGAAGACAACTTTATTTAAAAACTGAATACTTGTCTTGTTTCTTTTCTCCTGTTTCTTTTTTCTAGTTTTTTTATGTAAGATCTGTATAATCACCTATACTTACTGATGTATAATTTGCATTATATTTTGCATGATTACCAATCATTGCATTATCTAATTTGGCATTAGATATATGAACGTTAGTTTGTATTAATGAGTTTATAATTGTTGAGTTTTCAACAACACTGTTTTCACCAATAGAAACATAAGGTCCTATTTTTGTGTTTTTTAAAACTACATTTTTACCAACATAACAAGGTTGAATAATCTCTGAGTTTTCTAATACAACGTCTTCTGATACTAAATTATTACCATCAGCTTGTTCGAAACCTAAAACTTGTTTGTTTGTATCAACTGTTGGATCCTTTTTACCGCAATCCATCCAAGCATCAACTTTACCAGGAATAAATTTTGCTCCTTGTTGTTTTAAAGATTCTAAAACTTCAGTTAATTGAAATTCTCCTGAAGGACGAATATCATTATCAATTAAATGTTTTATTTCCTGTTTAACTTTAGTACCATCTTTAAAATAGTAAATACCAATGATAGCTAAATCAGAAACAAATTCTTTTGGTTTTTCAACAAAATCAGTAATAAATCCATCATTTAACTTTACAACACCAAAAGCACTTGGATCTTCAACTTGTTTAACCCAAATAGCACCATCAGCATTAGCATCTAGTGTAAAATCGGCTTTAAATAAAGTGTCAGCAAAGGCAACAACACAAGAACCATCTAATGATTCTTTAGCACAATAAATCGCATGTGCAGTTCCTAAAGCTTCTTCCTGTACATATACTGAACCTTTAGCACCTAAACTTTCAGCAATTTTTATAAGTTTATCTTTTGTATCAGCAGGAAATCCTTTAGCAGCAGAACCAATAATAAATGCAATTTCTTCGATTGGTTGATTTACTACTGAAGTAATATCTTCTACCAATCTTTGAACAATTGGTTTACCAGCTATAACAGTTAATGGCTTAGGAGTTGTTAATGTATGAGGTCTTAAGCGAGACCCAATTCCTGCCATTGGTACTATAATCTTCATATTCTTTCTTTTCGTTTTTAACGGTGCAATATACTATTAATAAGTATTGAAAAAAAGTTATAACCCTTTTGGTATAGCATCAATTAAAGTTTTAGTGTATTTAGTTTTTGGGTTTGCATAAATTTCATCTGCATCTGCAATTTCTTCTACTTTACCTTTATTCATAACAACTAATTGATCAGACATATATTTTACAACTGATAAATCATGAGATATAAATATATAAGTAAAGTTAAATTCTGATTTTAATTCATTTAATAAATTTAAAACTTGTGCTTGAACAGATACATCTAAAGCAGATACAGATTCATCACAAATAATTAATTTAGGTTGTAAAGCAATTGTTCGAGCAATACCAATTCTTTGACGTTGACCACCAGAAAACTCATGTGGATATCTATTATAGTGCTCAGGTTTTAAACCAACTTTTTCTAATAATTGTATTACATATTCCTTTCTTTCTTTTCTAGAGTTTAAAACCTTATGAACTTTCATTGGTTCAATAATCGAATCACCAACAGTAATTCTAGGGTTTAGTGAAGAAAAAGGATCTTGAAATATAATCTGAATATCTTTTCTGAATTTTTTAAAATCTATTTTTGATAGTTTTGTTATATCATTTCCTTTGTAAATAATTTCTCCTGAAGAAGCTTTTTCTAATTGTAAAATAGTTCTGCTTAACGTTGTTTTTCCACAACCACTTTCCCCTACTAACCCAAGTGTTTCTCCTTGATAAATTTTAATTGAAACATTATTTACTGCTTTAACAACAGTAGGTTTAGAAAACCAAGAAGCATTTGAAATAAAGTTTTTACTAATGTTTTTAATTTCTAATAAAGGGGTAGAATTATATATTTTTTGATGATAATTATTTCGTTCTTCATCACTATATATTGTTGTATCTATAGTGTTATTGATAAAATTATTAACAGTTGATAGTTTTTTATATCTTTTAGTAATATTTGGTCTAGAATTAATTAAGGCTTTAGTATAATCTTTTTCTGGTGATAAAAAGACTTTTTTAACAGTACCGTGCTCAATTATTCTTCCATTTTGCATAACAATTACATTATCTGCAATTTCTGAAACCAAAGCCAAATCGTGAGAAATAAAAATAATTGACATTTTATATTCTTGTTGTAATTCTTTTAAAAGCAATATTATTTCTTTTTGAACAGTAACATCAAGAGCTGTAGTGGGTTCATCTGCAATTAAAAGCTTTGGTTTACAAGCAATAGCCATTGCTATCATTACACGTTGTTTTTGTCCGCCACTTATTTGATGTGGATAAGAATTAAAGATAGCTATAGGTCTTGGAAGTTTAACCTTATTAAATAAAGAAATTACCTCTTCTTTTATTTCTTTTTTAGATAAGTTAGTGTGTTGTTGTAAAATTTCAGCAACTTGACTTCCACAACTCAAAGTTGGATTAAGAGAACTCATAGGCTCCTGAAAAATCATTGCTATTTCTTTCCCTCTTATTTTAAGAAATTCTTTATTAGTAATTTTTACTAAGTCAAGATTATTATATAAAATTTCCCCTTCAATATTTATATTTTTAGGTAATAAACCTAATATAGCTAAAGTACTGATAGATTTCCCACTTCCACTCTCTCCAACAACACCTAATATTTCATTTTTACCTACAGAAAAAGTTAGATTATGAGTAATATTATTCGTTTTTTTTTGATTAAAAAGACCAATATTAAGGTTGTTTATCTTTAACATATAATTAATTAAAAGAGTGTTTTTTAGCGAAATTAATAAAAAAGAGTGTTTTTTTAACTGAAAAAATAAAGAATAAAAAACAAAATAATGTAAACCTATTTATTTACTAGGTTTCTTTAGTAAAGATAGTTGATTCAACTATTTTAAGAGATAAATTTTGACATTTACTTTAGGTAAACTTTCTAGATTTATAACCAAGTTAATCAACTAAAACCCTTCAGAATGAAAAACAAGATTACCTTATTAATTATGTGTTTATTATTTGTTGGAGCATCTTTTGCTCAACAAAAAAGAACATGTCATGCAATGGAAAACTTAGAGTCTAGAATGGCTGCAGATCCAGGACTAAAACAACGTATGACAGAAATTGAAACTTTTACTCAAAAGAGAGTAATGGAAATACAAAATCAACAAAGTAAAGTTGAAGGTAGTATTATTACCATACCAGTAGTGGTTCATGTACTTTACAAAACTTCACAAGAAAATATTAGCGTAGCTCAAATACAGTCTCAAATAGATGTTTTAAATGAAGATTTTCGAAGAACAAATTCAGATAAAACAAATAAATGGCCTCAAGCTGCAGATTCACAAATAGAGTTCAAATTAGCTACTATTGATCCTAATGGTAATCCAACTACAGGAATTACTAGAAAATCAACGAATAAAACCCAATGGGGTACTAATGATGCAATGAAAAAAGCATCTCAAGGTGGTGTTAATCCATGGAATACTGCAGAGTATTTAAATATGTGGGTATGTAACATAGGTGGTGGAATTTTAGGATATGCACAGTTTCCAGGAGGTTCAGTAGCTACCGATGGTGTTGTAATGGGGTTTCAATACTTTGGTAGTAAAGACAAAGGTTCTGGATTTTATTTAGCAAATCAATTTGATAAAGGAAGAACTACTACTCATGAAGTAGGTCACTTTTTAAACTTACGCCATATTTGGGGTGATGGAGATTGTTCTGCAGACGATTTTGTAACAGATACTCCAAATGCTTCAGGTTCAAATAGTGGATGTAATACAAAAACTATTTGTGAGTCAGAAGATATGATTCAAAATTATATGGATTACACTGATGATGCATGTATGAATTTATTTACTGTAGGTCAAAAAATAGAATTCGTGCTGTTTTATTAGCAGAAGGTTCTAGACGTTCTTTAGCATTATCAGACAAGTTTGGTAATGGTGGTGGAGGTAACTCTTGTACTGCTTCAGTACCAACTGAGGTTTCTATTTCTTCAGTTACTTCATCTGCAGCAACAGTTTCTTGGAGCGCTGTATCAAATGCAACTTACGATGTACGTTACCGTAAATCAGGTACTTCATTTTGGTCTACAAGTGCTGTATTAGCAATAACTAAAAGCTTAAGCGGATTAACTGCTTCAACTCAGTATCAAGTACAAGTACGTTCTAAGTGTTCTTCAGGAAATTCT
>CAZCHR010000124.1:0-7615 GCA_964498665.1 uncultured Tenacibaculum sp.
TATATTTCGAACCAGTTTTCTGGGAACATATTTATGATATTATTCGTCATGAAAAGCCAGAAGGAGTTATTGTTCAGTTAGGTGGACAAACAGCTTTAAAACTAGCAGAAAAATTAGAGCGTTACGGAATTAAAGTTCTTGGTACTAGTTTTGAAGCTTTAGATTTAGCTGAAGATCGTGGTAGTTTTTCTACTTTATTAAAAGAAAACAACATTCCTTATCCTGAATTTGGTGTAGCTGAAAATGCAGACGAAGCTTTAGCTTTAGCTGATGAATTAGACTTCCCAATTCTAGTGCGCCCTTCATATGTATTAGGAGGTCAAGGAATGAAAATTGTTATAAACAAACAAGAGTTAGAGGCTCATGTTGTAGATTTATTACAAAAAATACCTAATAATAAATTATTATTAGATCATTATTTAGAAGGAGCAATTGAGGCAGAAGCAGACGCTATTTGCGATGGTGAAAATGTATACATTATTGGTATAATGGAACACATTGAACCTTGTGGAGTACACTCAGGAGATTCAAATGCAACATTACCACCATTTAACTTAGGTGAGTTAGTAATGCAACAAATAAAGGATTACACTAAAACAATTGCTTTAGAATTAAAGACAGTTGGTTTAATAAATATCCAGTTTGCTGTTAAAGATGATAAAGTTTATATTATTGAAGCTAACCCTCGTGCATCTCGTACGGTTCCTTTTATAGCAAAAGCTTACGGAGAACCTTATGTAAATTATGCAACTAAGGTAATGTTAGGAGAAAAGAAAGTTACTGATTTTGATTTTAACCCTCAGTTAGAAGGTTATGCAATAAAGCAGCCGGTATTCTCTTTCAATAAATTCCCTAACGTTAATAAAAAACTAGGACCAGAAATGAAAAGTACAGGAGAAAGTATCTTATTCATTGATGACTTAAAAGATGATGCTTTTTACGAATTATACTCTCGTAGAAAAATGTATTTAAGTAAGTAATTATTACTTAAGTTTAGATATAAAAAATCCCGATTCTATTTAGAATCGGGATTTTTGTTTGTAGAAATTAATTATTTTTCTAGTGTAAGAATGATATTTCCAGATAAAGAAGATGTAAATCCTTCGGCAGTAGTTTGTTCATTTATCAATGAATTTAAATCAGAGAAGTTTAAACTTAACCTTAATAAAGAGTCAGATATTTCTATTATATCATATTCACCATCAATATCAGAACCTAAGGCAGATAATATTAATGTATTAGAGCTTGTTAATGTCCAATTAGCAGAGTCGTTGTTTGATTCTATAGGGAAATCTTGAGAAAAAGATTGCCCAAATGTTGTAGTGGTTACTTCTAGATTGTATGACCCATTAGCAATTAAAGTGTTGTCATCATTAAAAGTAATAAAATAATCTAAGTCAGAACTGTCATACTGAAATGTTGTAGTCAAGCTTTCTCCAGAAAATTCAGTTATATTTCTTGCGTTTACAGAAGAATAATCAGTTAACTCCCATGTTCCAATGATACTGTTTTCAGATATTAACCCGGTTTCTTCTATATCATCTCCTTCCTCAACATTCATTTCCTCCATGATGTTGTCTTGGTTAATATCGTTGTCACTCTCATCACTGCTACAAGATATAATACTAATAGATAATAACGAGGCTAGTAATAAATAATTTAACTTTTTCATAAAAAATATAGTTTTGGTTAGTGAAACAAAACTAAGTATAAAAATTAAGTGTTTATTGATTAGTTAGTTACTTCTTTAAATAAGTTTTCAATATTTGTTTTCTGTTCTTGTAGTTTAGTTAATTTTAAATTGTAATCAACTGCAAAATCAAAAATATCGGTAGTGTTAACATTCTCTTCCGAAAAACTTAAAGAGTAATGTGTGCTATCTAATCTAGTGACATTTTCAATTAAAGGTATTTTTTTTAATAGATCTTGATTAAATTCTTTATTGAAACCTACTAATAATTGTGTTCGTTTTTTTAATAAACCAATAGCTTTATCGGTTACTAATTTCCCTTTATTAATAACAAGTACACGGCTACACATAGCTTCAACTTCTTGCATTATATGTGTAGATAATAATACAGTTTTATCTTTACCTAAGCTTTTTATTAAGTTTCGTATTTCAACTAATTGATTGGGGTCTAGTCCGGTGGTAGGTTCATCTAATAACAAGACTTTAGGGTCATGTAATAAAGCACAAGCTAAACCAACTCTTTGCCTGTAACCTTTAGATAAAGCTCCAATTTTTTTGTTGGTATTATTTTGTAAACCGGTTAATTCAATAACTTCATTTATACGAGCTTTTGGAGTGTTGTATATTTTGGCATTAAAAGTTAAATATTCTTTTGGATATTGGCTCAAGTAAAGAGGGTTGTGTTCTGGTAAGTAACCTATGCTTTTTTGTACTTCCGCTATAGCAGAATTTATATTATGTCCATTAATAAAAGCTTCGCCAGATGTTGGTGTTAAATAAGTAGTCAATAACTTTATTAACGTTGATTTCCCAGCTCCGTTGGGTCCTAAGAAACCGACTATTTGTCCTTTAGGAATTTCGAAACTAATAGAATCTAAGGCTATTTGATTTTTGTAATGTTTTGAAAGTTGATTAACTTTTATAGACATAAAGAAATTATTGATGTTTTGACTTGTTGTAAAAATATAATATTCTGTAATTAGAATAAGAACATTATGCTTTAAATATATTTGTTTAATTAAAAATCACTATAGATGTTTATGCAATAAAAGTTTTTAATTATGGAAACTTTAAAATATATTTGTAGTATTAAAACAAGACAATGAATAATTTATTTTTCTTTAACCGATTTTATTTCTTCTTTAATTAAGAAGCGGGATTTCGTGTGTGAAAGATAAATAATCACTTATAAAACTTAATCCCGATTCCATATAGAATCGGGATTTTTTATTTTCTGTATTTCAGAAAAATCAAAATAGAATGAAACAAATAGTAGGTATTCAAGGAGTCAAAGGTTCATACCATCATGGTGTAGCTTTGTCTTATTTTGGAAATGATATTGAAATTAATGAATGTATGTCGTTTCATGAGTTAGTGCATAACTTAGAAAACGGCGTGTGTACGGATGCTGTAATGGCAATAGAAAACTCAATAGCAGGGTCAATTATTCCTAATTACGCTTATATAGATGAGCATAATATAACTATTTGTGGAGAGTTTTATTTGCCTATTCATCATTGTTTAATGGCTTTGCCAGGTCAAGATATAAAAGACATAAAAGAGGTGTATTCGCACCCAATGGCTTTACTACAGTGTAAAGAGTTTTTTAAAGAACATTCACATATAAAATTAATTGAAGATGCTGATACTGCCGAAGTAGGTAAACGTATTAGCGAAAAACAATTAAAAGGTGTGGCAGGTATAGCAGGAATTACTGCTGCTCAAATATATAACTTAGACGTTTTAGCAGAAGAAATTCAAACTATAAAAACTAATAGTACACGTTTTTTTATTTTAAATAAACAAGAAGATTCTGGTGTAAAGCCAGAAGATAAAGATAAAGCATCTTTAAAATTTGTGCTAGACCATAAGCGTGGAAGCTTAGCGGTTATTTTAAATGTATTAAGTGATTGTAAACTTAATTTAACAAAAATACAATCGTTACCAGTAATTGAAAAACCTTGGAAATATGCATTTTTTGTAGATGTTACTTTCGAGGAATATGAGAATTACAAAAAAGCAATTTCTATATTAGAAATAATGACAACGGAATTGAAAGAATTAGGAGTATATAAAAACAAAAAAGCATGAGTATAGTTACAGCCAAAAGATTAGAAACAGTAGAAGAATACTACTTTTCTAAAAAGCTGCGCGAAGTACGTGAATTAGTACTTGCAGGTAAGCCTGTAATTAATATGGCTATTGGTA
This sequence comes from uncultured Tenacibaculum sp., assembly GCA_964498665.1. Lineage (GTDB taxonomy): Bacteria > Bacteroidota > Bacteroidia > Flavobacteriales > Flavobacteriaceae > Polaribacter. Next base: position 3,899 of record CAZCHR010000124.1, read on the forward strand.
GTCCTGATTTAGCTCCGCCAAAATCGGTATTACAAGCAATAACAGATGCTGTTAATGTTGATGGGGCACATAAATATCAAAGTTACCAAGGTCTACCAGAATTAAGACAAGCGGTTACAGATTTTTATGATGAGCAGTACATGGTTTCTTTAGATTATAATACGGAAGTATTACCATTAATGGGATCAAAAGAAGGTATTATGCACATATCAATGGCATACCTAAATGAAGGAGATCAGGTTTTAATACCAAATCCAGGGTATCCAACTTATACTTCGGTAACTAAATTATTAGGAGCAGAACCTGTTTATTATAATCTTTCTGACGATAATAATTGGGAACCAAATTTAGAAGCTTTAGAGAAAACAGATTTATCTAAAGTTAAAATTATGTGGGTAAATTATCCACATATGCCTACGGGAGCATCGGGTTCAAAAAAAATGTTTGAACAGTTAATTGCTTTCGCGAAGAAAAATGACATATTACTGGTTAACGATAACCCTTATAGTTTTGTTTTAAATCCAGAACCTATGAGTATTTTAGGTTTTGACGGAGCAAAAGAAGTAGCTTTAGAATTAAATTCTTTAAGTAAAACCTTTAATATGGCCGGTTGGCGTGTAGGAATGGTTTTAGGAGCGAAAGATAAAATTGATGCGGTACTTAAAGTTAAAAGTAACATGGATAGTGGTATGTTCCAAGGATTACAAAAAGGAGCTATTGCGGCTTTAGCTTGTGGTTCTGAATGGTTCAGTACTATGAATTCGGTATATAGTAAGCGTAGGCAATTAATTTGGAAATTAGCAGCATTGTTAGATTGTACTTATGATGAAAATGCAACAGGAATGTTTGTGTGGTCTAAATTACCAGAAGGTATTACCGATGCTGAAGCTTTTATAGATCGTATTTTATATGAAAAATCAGTGTTTTTAACACCAGGGACAATTTTTGGATCTCAAGGTTCAAGCTATATTCGTTTTTCATTATGTATAGATGAAGAATCAATAAAAGAAGCGATAGATCGTTTGCAAGGTTTTGTATAAAGGATAAAATGTATATTTCGCGAAAGCGGAATTAATAAAGTAGAAGTTAATGGTACTCAACTACCATTAACCAAAAACTATCAATCAAAAAATAATGAAGGTTTTTGTAATTGGAGTAGGGTTAATAGGGGGGTCATTAGTAACGGATATTAAGGTTGCTTATAATGATGCTGTTATTTATGGAATTGATGCCAATGAAGCCAATTTACAGAGAGCTATAGAGTTAGGCTTTGTCGATAAAAGTGCTACCTTTGCGGAATTAAAATTAGCAGATGTAGTTATTGTATCAGTACCTGTTGATGTGGTTCGGTTAGTATTACCTCAGGTATTAGATGCTGTTAGTGAAAAATGTTTAGTTTTTGATGTAGGGTCAACAAAGGAGAAATTATGCGCTCAAGTAGAAACGCATTCTAATAGAGCTTGTTATTTAGCAGCACATCCAATTGCGGGTACCGAATTTTCGGGTCCAAATGCAGCTTTAGCAAACTTATTTAGAGGTAAAGCAAATATAATTTGCGAAATAGATAAAACAGGACAAGCACAAAAAGAACTGGCATTAGATATTTTTGAACGTTTAGGTATGCGTTTACGATATATGGATGCCGCAGCACATGATAAACATATAGCATATGTTTCGCACTTGTCGCACGTAAGTTCTTTTATGTTAGGAAAAACAGTAATTGAAAAAGAAAAAAACGAACGCGATATTTTTGATATGGCAGGAAGTGGATTCGCGTCTACTGTTCGTTTAGCAAAAAGTTCGCCAGCAATGTGGACTCCAATTTTTAAACAAAATAAGGAGAACGTTATTGGTGCTTTACAAGAATATATTGATAACTTGACAGCTTTTAAAGAACTGATGGAAACGGAGAATGATGACGATATATTTAACGAAATGAAAAACACTAATAGAATTAAAACAATTCTAGAAGGTATAGGATAAATAAAATAAAAATAAGTTAGAAAAATTGATTTAAAATGGAGAACAAAAAAGAACTTAGAAGTTGGTTGGATGCCTATAAATTAGATCATCCTTTAATGATCGCAGGACCTTGTAGTGCTGAGACAGAAGAGCAGGTAGTAAAAATAGCACATCAGTTAAAAGATTCTGACGCAACAGTTTTACGTGCTGGAATCTGGAAGCCAAGAACAAGACCAGGTAACTTTGAAGGTGTTGGAGCATTAGGTTTAAAATGGTTACAAACAGCTAAGCAAGAAACAGGAATGTTAACAGCAACAGAGGTGGCTAGCCCAGCTCATGTTGAATTAGCAATGAAGCATGATGTAGATATCTTATGGATTGGTGCTCGTAGTACAGTTTCTCCTTTTATTGTTCAAGATATTGCTGATGCTTGTAAAGGAACAGATAAACCTGTTTTAATTAAGAATCCAATTAACCCTGATTTAGCATTATGGTTAGGAGCGGTAGAGCGTTTTTATACTGCTGATGTTAAAAATTTAGGAGTTATCCATAGAGGTTTTTCTTCTTACGAAAAAACAAAATATAGAAACATTCCAGAATGGCAAATCCCAATAGACTTACAAGCTAAGTTTCCTGATTTACCAATAATTTTAGATCCTTCGCATATTGCAGGTCGTAGAGATCTTATTCAAGACTTATGTCAGACAGGTTTAGACTTAAACTTTGATGGTATGATCGTTGAATCTCACTTTGACCCTGATAACGCATGGAGTGATGCTGCACAACAAGTAACACCAGATGTATTAATTCAAATTATGAAAGATTTGAAAGTACGTAAAGAAAAAGGTGGTACAGAAGCTTACAAGCATGCATTAAGTGAATTACGTGCTAAAATAGATGTAGCAGATGAAAGCATCGTGCAACAATTAGCTAAGCGTATGACTATTGTAGATCAAATTGGAAAAGTAAAATTAGATAACAATGTTCAAATTTTACAAAATGATCGTTGGAACTCTATTAAAAACAAAATGATTGCAGAAGGTGGTCAAGTTGGTTTAAGCGAAGAGTTTATTGAAAAAGTATTTACTGCTATTCACCAAGAGTCAATTAGTCACCAACATAATATCGCTAAATAGTTATAATACAATCACGTATTAATAATTTAGATGACTTATTTTATTTTAAAAGCTTACCACATTGTGGTAAGCTTTTTTTGTTTTATATGTTTTGTTGAAAATAGACTTTTAGTTGTTTGAATAATATATAGTTGTATTTTTGCGTTTCTAGATTTAAATATTCGAATTTAAGTATGAAATTTTTTTTATTAAGAACTCTATTTATTTTAACACTTTGTGCCTTACAATTGAATTGTTCATCATCACAAGAGCTACAATGTTGTACAGGTGTAAAAAAAGTAAAAATTAAAAAAGGTAAAAAAAGTAGAAAAGGAACTTTAAGAGGAGCGAAGGGTTATGATGATAAAAAAGCATTAAAACAACAAGCTAAAGCCTTTAAAAATAAAATAAAAGCAAAAAGAAAAGCATTTAAAGAATCAATTAAAGCTGAAAATGATTCCTTAGAGTTAACTCGTAACCCTATTAAAGAACAAGAAGAAATAGTAGGGGAGCCAATAGATTCTATCCAGATTCTGGATAAACTTATTCAAGATGAAAGAAATTCTTTAAAAATTGAAAAGAATTCTATTAACGGTCAGTAAATAACAACCTTTACAAATAAAAAAGCCAACGTATATCG
>CAZCHR010000125.1:0-7555 GCA_964498665.1 uncultured Tenacibaculum sp.
GATTCTAAAGAACAAAAAAACTGCGCTACTTGTAATATGGGCGATAATTGTAAATCAATTTTATTACAAACACCATCTAACAAGGTGAGTATGGCTGTTTCTAAAATAGAATTGGGGTAAATAGACGATTTAATAAAAGGTACATTATTTCAAATAAGATTGAATAATTATTTGGGCGATTTATGTAAAAACTAAAAGAGCTTGCAAAATTTTGCAAGCTCTTTTAATATTATTTTTCTTTAATTAAGTACATATATACAGGATAGTGATCACTATATCCACCAGTGTATTTCCCCCAAGAAAAACTTCTAAATGGATATCCTTTATATCGTCCTTTTTTCTGAGTTAAAAACTGCTTATTAAATATTCCTGATTTAAACATTTTAAATGAAGAAAAATCTTTTTTATCCTTATTTAGTAAAGGTGAAGTTATTAAAATTTGATCAAATAAATTAATATTATCTCTATAACCCAAGGTGTTGAATCCTCTACGGAACATATTTTCATAAGGATTGTATATGTCATTTTTTGCTACATTTTTCTTTTTAGCTTTCGCTTTTAAAACTTTTTTAAAGCTAGAATTAATAGGGTCGTCATTAAAATCGCCCATAATTAACACTTTTGGATTCTGATCGTTTTCTTTGATTTTTTCGATAATCTGTGTAACTTTATACGCAGCCTTTTCACGTAAAGGTCTACTTCTAGCTTCACCACCTCTTCTTGAAGGCCAGTGGTTAACTATTACATGTACTAATTCATCATCTAAATAACCCGAAACCCATAATATATCTCTAGTATAAACTTTTTTATTGTTAGAGTAAATATTAGGATCAAAAGTTTCGAAATGTATTGGTTTAAAATATCTTTTTTGATACAATAAAGCTACATCAATACCACGTTTATCAGGTGAATCAAAATGAATAATTCCATAACGCTTCTTTTTTAAATTATCGGTTGCAATTAAATCTTCTAAGACTTTTTTGTTTTCTATTTCTACAACTCCTAAAAGGGCAGGACTCGTTTTTGCTTTATCAGCTCCTAACTGACTAATTACATCAGATAATTTCTCTAACTTATCTTTATACACTTTCTCTTTATCTCCTTTAAGCTCCATTATTGGACTAGCTTCATCATTCTTTTCAACATCATTTACGGTGTCAAAAAGATTTTCTAAGTTGTAAAAACCTATGGTTCTAATTTTATATTTTTTATTTCCTTTTTGAGCAAAGGATGATAATATAACAAGAACTAAAATTAAAAGTGATATTATTTTTTTCATTTTATAAAATTTACATGGCAAAAGTAAAACAAAATTTAAGCCAAACATTATTTATAGTAATAAAAAACAACAACAAGCGCTAAGTTAACATTCAGTTAATATTGAATTTGTTAATTTTGCAACCTTTTTCTTCATATTTTAATATAAAGATGAGGTTAACTATTTAAGTATTTTATAAACAATCATTTATGAGAAATTTTACTTTAACAACAATATTGCTGCTTTGTTGCATATTTGCTATGAATGCACAAAATGTTGTAAGAGGAATCGTTATAAATAGCGATTCTGAGAAACCATTACAAGGTGTTTCTGTAAATGTAAAAGAAGCCAACATTAATAGCCTTACCGATGCTAATGGTTCTTTTACTTTAAAAGGTTTAACAGACGGGAAACAAATTGTAACTGTGTCTTTTAATGGGTTTGAAACCCAAAACTTCCCAGTTATACTATCTGGTAAAGAGGTAGATTTAGGCGAAATCTTAATGTATGAAGATATCTCTGAAGATCAAGACTTAAGCACTATTACTATTACTGATGATGAATTAAGTGATGATACAAGTGCAGCTGATAATATTTCAGGATTATTACAATCTTCTAGAGATATCTACTTAAGAACTGCAGCGTTTGAATGGAGCTCTTCGTTTTACAGAATTAAAGGGTTAGACTCTGAGAATGGTAAAGTTTTAATCAATGGGATTGAAATGAACAAATTATACAATGGCCGTCCACAATGGAGTAATTGGGGTGGATTAAATGATGTGCTTCGTAATCAAGAACTCACTAATGGACTAACTCCTTCAAATTACACTTTTGGTGGTGTTTTAGGATCTACAAACATAAGCACAAGAGCTTCTGAATATAGAAAAGGCACAAGAATTTCTTATGCTTCATCTAACAGAAGTTATTCTCATCGCTTAATGGCTACTTATTCTTCTGGCTTAATGGAAAATGGATGGGCAATTACTGCCTCTGGTAGTAGAAGAGCAGGTAATGAAGGTTATGTAGATGGAACTTTTTATAATGCTAATTCAATTTTTTTATCAACTGAAAAAAAGTTAAGTAACAAACATAGCTTAAATTTAACTATTATTGCTGCAGAAAATAAAAGAGGAAAATCTGCTCCACATACTCAAGAAGTTTATGATTTAAGAGGCACTAAATACAATGAATATTGGGGTTATCAAAACGAAAAAATGAGAAACTCAAGAACAAAAAGAGTTTATGAACCTATATTAATGTTAAATCATTATTGGGATGTCTCTAATAAAACCTCTATAAACACAAATGTTTCTTATCAATTTGGAGAAATAGGTAATAGTAGAATTGATTATAATGGAGGTAATAACCCTTCTCCAGTTTATTATCAAAACTTACCAAGTTACTGGCTAGACAGAAACAATATTCAACAAGCTTATGAAGCTGAACAACGTTTTATAAACGATGGTCAATTGAATTGGGATCAAATAATAAGTGATAATAAAAATAGTAGTAACTCTAGCGATCCCTATGTTTTATATGAAGATAGAAATGACGACAAACAATTAAGTATCAACTCAATTTTAAATACTGAACTAAATGACAACATCATTTTAAACGCTAAGTTACAATATAGTAAATTAGAATCTGATAATTTTGCTAGTGTTACAGATCAATTAGGAGGAAGTGGTTATTTAGATATTAATCGTTTTGCAAGTATTGGTACAAATTCAAGACAAAATGATTTACTTAACCCAGATAGAATAGTTAAGGAAGGAGATCGTTTTAAATATAATTTTAAATTAGACTCTGAAGTTTATAATGCTTTTTTACAAGCTCAATTTAAATATAATAAAGTAGATTTCTATCTTGCCGGTGACGTATCTAGAACTTCACATCAAAGAACAGGTTTATATAAAAATGGAAGATTCGAAAATAACTCTTTTGGAAAATCTCCTAAACAAGAATTTACAAACTTCGGAACTAAAGCAGGGTTAACATATAAAATCACAGGTCGTCATTTATTAGATTTTAACGGAGGTTATATTACAAAAGCACCTTCAATTAGAAATACTTTTTCTAATTCAAGAGAAAACAATGCTACAGTAGTTGGGTTAAATAGCGAAAAAATGTTATCTGCAGATGCTAGTTATATTTTTAGAAGCCCAATGGTACAGGCTAAATTAACTGGTTATTATACTAAAATTGAAGACGCAACAGATATTGGGTTCTTTTTCCTCCAAACAGCTTTTGCTGAAGCCTTTGTCCAGGAAGTTACTACTGGAATTAACAAAAAACACTTTGGGGCTGAATTAGGTATTGAAGCACAAATAACTCCAACCATAAAATTAAAAGGAGCTGCTAATATTGGACAATATACTTATGACAATAACCCTAATGTATATGTGTCTTCTGAAGATTTTATATCAAACAATAATGCTTTAGGTATTCGTAATTTAGGTACTACATACTTAAAAAACTACAAAGTAGCTGCGGGGCCTCAAAAAGCATACTCGTTTGGTTTTGAATATAGGGATCCTGATTATTGGTTTATTGGAGCAACTGCAAATTATTTAGATGATACTTTTATAGATATTAGTCCAATAACTAGAAGTGACGCCTTCTATAAAGATTCTGATGGACTACCTTTCAATAATTATGATCCAGCAGTAGCAAAAGAGTTATTAAGACAAGAGCAATTTGAAAGCTATTTAGTTTTAAATGCTGTAGGTGGTAAATCTTGGAAGATTGGTGGTTATTATATAGGTACTTTTGCAAGCATTAATAATATACTCGGACAAGAATATAAATCTGGAGGATTCGAACAAAGTAGACGTGCACATTATAATCAATTATTAGAAGAATCTCAAAGAGAAAAAAGATTATTTGGAAATAAATATTGGTTTGGTAGAGGAACTACTTATTTTTTAAATGTTTATTTCAGATTTTAATTAAAAAACAATACTTATCATGAAAATTTATAAAAAAATAATTCTTTCACTAGTAACAGTTGCTAGTATCGTATTTACATCTTGTGTAGACAACAATGACTATACACTTCCTAATATAATAGGGAATGAAGAAAATAAAGCTCTAAATGCTGTTTTGGACAGCATAAACAATAGAACATTAACCTTAAGAACAATCAATGAAGTAAAACAAGATTGGTTTACTTCAAGGCAAGCTAAACAAGTAAACCAAAATATTGTTGTTAAAGGGTATGTTACTTCTTCAGATGCTACTGGAAATTTCTTTAAAGAATTTTATATGCAAGATGCAATTGAAAATGCTACTTCAGGAATAAAAGTAGTTTTAAACCAAACGAACTCTCATAATCAATTTAATATTGGTAGAGAAGTATATATTAGATTAAAAGGATTATATATTGGTGAAACTCGTTCTGGAGACAATGATGCAACTATTGGTGGATTTGTAGAAAATGGCGGAACAGAATTAGAAGCTATTTCTGAAAATCAAATTAAGAAATTTAATCATATTCTAAGGTCTAATAAATCTGAGGAAATTATTCCTTTAAATGTTAAATTCTCAGCTATTGGAGACCAACATTTAGGAATGTTAGTAAAGATTAATAATGTTTTTTTTGACGAAAACTTAGCTGGAAAAACATATTTTGATCCTACAAGAAGCTTTGATACTGATAGGTTAATGAAAAGCTGCGAAGGCTTTGATTTTACAGAATTTGAATTAGCTACTAGCTCTTTTGCTAATTTTGGAGGATCTGCTTTACCTTCAGGGGGAGGTTCTATAAAAGCAATTGTTACTAAAAATTATTCAAGACAATTACGTTTAGCATTAAATTCTGTTGATGATGTTGATATGAATGGTGATAAATGTACTCTTTTAAACATCAATGATTTTACAGAGATCTTTAAAGAGGACTTTGAAGCAACTTCTGGTAATATAAATATTACAGATTGGACTAATTTTAACCAAGAAGGAACAAGATTATTCCGTTCATATAGTGATAGATATTCTTCAAGTAGAGCTACAAGTATTGGGTCATTCCGTTCTAATGATACTAACACTATATCATGGTTAATAACTCCAGAAATTGACCTAGATAATACTGCTAATGAATTTTTAACTTTCGAAACTTCAAATAGTTTTGCAGATGGTAGTGAATTAGAAGTTTTAATTTCTACTAATTGGGATGGTAATACTGCTAATTTAGAAACAGCAACATGGGAAACTCTTCCTGCAAATATTGTTTCAGACTCTGAGAGCTTTAGAAATTGGGTGTCTTCTGGTTTAGTTGAATTAACAAATTATTCAGGAAAAATAAGAATCGCCTTTAAGTATACTGGAAGTGGAGATAGATCTAAAGATGGTACTTATGAAATTGATAACGTAATTGTTTTAGCTCAATAAGAAACTTTTTAATAACATATTAAAAACCCAAGTTTTAAAACTTGGGTTTTTTTATGCATATTTATATCATCAAACAACCTGCATGTCATCAAATAATAGAATATCAAGAGCATTTAAACAAGCCAAAAGACTTCCTTTAGATAAAGAGTCTAAATATATTTTATTCTCAGATACTCATAGAGGTGATAATAGTTTTGCTGATGATTTTTCTCATAATCGAAAAATATTTAACTATGCGATGTCTCAATATTTACAAGAAGATTTCACTTACATTGAATTAGGTGATGGAGATGAATTATGGGAAAATAACTTTAAAGATATCTTTAATGCAAATAAAGATGTTTATCTAATTCTTAAACAGTTTCATGACAAAAATAAATTACATTTCATTTGGGGAAATCATGATATGGATTATAAAAAAAACTCAAATGTTGCTAAAAACCTAAGTTGTTATTTTGATACTTCTGATGAAATTGAAAAAGAGTTAATGCCAAACGCATCATTTTCAGAAGGAATTAGATTAGAGCAAGAAAACGGTAAATCTATCTTTTTACTTCATGGTCATCAAGCAGATTGGTTTAATTATAATTTTTGGAAATTAAGTCGTTTTTTAGTTAGAGTTTTATGGAGGCCTCTTCAAATAATCGGAATTAAAGACCCTACTAGTCCAGCACAAAATTTTAAAGAACTAATTAAAGTAGAACGTAGATTGGAAAATTGGATAAAGATGAACAACAATCAAATGATTGTAACAGGTCATACACACCGTCCACGTTTTCCATTGCCTAACGAGTTACCACATTTTAACGATGGAAGTTGTGTACACCCAAGATGTATTACTGGTCTTGAAATAGAAAATAATGCTATTACACTTATAAAATGGCATGTAATAACAACAAAAGAAGGGACAATGAAAATTGTTAAGAATATTTTAGAAGGACCTATGAGTATATCTAATTACATTTAGTTACTTTAACATTTGTTTTGTTTAGTATTTACTGCTATTTACGACAAAAGATTTCCAACCATTTATATTTAATGAAATTTAAAGTACTAATTGCAATAAGTATGTTTATTTTTTTTAACATACAAGCACAAAAAACAAACGCTCCAAAATTTGGAAAAGGAATTTTTAATTTATTAAGTAGAGATAATTCTTGGTCAATGAATATTGCTGCTCGAATGCAGTTTTTAGGAGTTTCAAAATGGGATTCTAATATTAATGGAATATCAAACCCTGTTTCTTCGTTTAATGTAAGAAGAGCTAGATTAAAATTTAATGGTTTTGCATTTTCTGAAAAATTAAAATACAAAATGGAGTTAGGTTTATCTAACCAAGATATTAGTGGAGGTTCTAAATTTACTGGTAATTCACCTAGATATATTTTAGATGCTGTTATAAAATGGAATTTTTATAAGCATTTTGAATTATGGGTTGGTCAAACCAAACTTCCTGGAAACAGAGAGCGTGTTGTTTCATCTGCACATCTTCAATTAGTAGATAGATCCTTATTAAATAGTCAATTTAATATTGATAGAGATATTGGGTTTCAAATTAGGCATCATTTTAAAATATCTGATAATTTTGTTATTAAAGAAGCCATTACCTTAGGTCAAGGAGAAGGTAGAAATATTACAACTGGTAATATTGAAGGTCATCAATACACAGCTAGACTAGATGTTTTGCCTTTTGGTGAGTTTAAAAATTTTGGTGATTATACAGGCAGTTCATTAACACGAGAAAATAAACCTAAATTAGCAATAGGACTTACTTACGATTTTAATAATAATGCTGTTAAAAACAAAGGGAATTTAGGTGTCTATATGAAAAACGATATTGGCTTTCATAAAACAAATATTAAAACAGTTTTTGTAGATGCCATGTTTAAATATAAAAACTTCTCTTTTATG
>CAZCHR010000126.1:0-7368 GCA_964498665.1 uncultured Tenacibaculum sp.
AAAATAAACCTGTTTATCAAAATCAAATAAAACAGAAACTAAATGTGTAACTCAAAACATTAATATCCCCTATTTTATTAAGACTTAACATATTTATTTAACAAAATACAATATTGATATCCACCAAAAAAAAGGGACAGACTCCACCCAAAATGAGCTATAATATTTCACTTGTTTTTCTGATGCTTTCATCAACAAAACTGATAAAAACATAAACATCACAAAAAAAAGAGCAAAGAATTTATAGTTTACATTCAAAATTAACTCTATACTTACACATATAAACAATAAGAAAATTCCAATTATTTTGGTTTTCTTAACTCCTATTTTACGAGGAATAGTATGCAATGTAATAGCATCGTATTGCATATCTCTAATGTCAAAAGGTAAAATAAGAACTATTACTAGTAAAAACCTTTGTAACAATATTAATATCAAATTTACATTAAATACCAATTTTGTTTCATACAATGGCAAAACAACAGTAACAATAGACCATACAAAAGCTACAACAACCACTTTAAGATACCCAATGCTTCTTAAATTTTTTTGAAATCCGCTTAAAACAGGAACTGCATACAATAGTGTTAAAATACCTAAAGGAACAAATAACAATATTGTTTTAAAAGGTAAACTAACACCATAATAACACATAAATAAAAAACAAACAAATGAAAATACTTGTATGACTTTAAGATTGGTTGTTAAACCTCTATGATGCAGTTTAGCCACCCCTGCATATTTAACAAAATTATACCCAGTAATGGTTCCATAAAAAATAAAATAATCTAACGGCTCATTATATGGCAGCTGATAATAAAATTCAGTAATTCTAATCAAAGAATAAACCGCTAAAGCAACATGAATACTTGAGTTTATATAAAAATTTAATAATTGTTTTAAAATCTGCATTACACAAAAATAATATTTCTGTTTATAACCTTTAATTTTAGTTAATAAAATATCGGTTTTAAACAAAAAACTTACCTTAAAAAATGATAGAATTTCATTATTTTTGAAGCTCTTAAAAAACAACAACACAGAATGAACACTTATTCATTTCAACTAAGACATATTGGTCCTCGTGAAAAAGACCAAGAACAAATGTTAAATGCTATTAAAGCTGATAGTTTAGATCAATTAATTTTTGAAACAATACCTGATGATATTCGCTTAAAAAACGAATTAGATTTAGCTCCCGCAATGAGTGAATACGAATATCTAAATCACATTAACGAAGTAGGCGCTAAAAACAAAGTTTTTAAAAGTTACATTGGTTTAGGATATCACGAAGCAATTGTACCAAGTGTTATTCAACGTAACATCTTAGAAAACCCAGGTTGGTATACTGCCTACACACCTTATCAAGCAGAAATTGCTCAAGGTCGTTTAGAGGCTTTATTAAATTATCAAACAATGGTTTGTGATTTAACCGGAATGGAATTAGCAAATGCTTCTTTATTAGATGAAGGTACTGCTGCCGCAGAAGCAATGGCTTTATTATTTAGTGTTAGAGAAAGAGCTAAGAAAAAAGCTGGTGCGAATAAGTTTTTTGTTTCTGAAGAAATTCTACCACAAACCTTATCAGTTTTACAAACACGTGCAACACCTATAAATATTAAATTAGTAATCGGAAATCATCAAGATTTTAAATTTGAGGATAATTTTTTTGGAGCTATTTTACAATACCCAGGAAAACACGGTGAAGTTTACGATTATTCAGATTTTGTTGCAAAAGCAAATGATAAAAATATTAAAGTAGCCGTTGCTGCCGATATTTTATCATTAGTGAAATTAAAAGCTCCTGCTGAATTTGGAGTTGATGTTGTTGTAGGTACCACACAACGTTTTGGTATCCCTTTAGGATATGGAGGTCCGCATGCAGGATATTTTGCTACCAAAGAAGCATACAAACGTAGTATACCAGGACGTATAATTGGTGTTACTAAAGATTTAGATGGAGGTCGTGCTTTACGTATGGCTTTACAAACTCGTGAACAACATATTAAACGTGAAAAAGCAACTTCTAACATATGTACCGCACAAGTTTTATTAGCTGTTATGGCTGGTATGTACGCAGTATATCATGGTAAAGATGGACTTAAACACATAGCAAACAAAGTACATTCTTCAACTAACACATTAGCAAAAGCACTAAATGATTTAGGTTTTAAACAAACCAACTCAGCATATTTTGATACTATTACTGTAAAAGTTGAAGCTAATATTTTAAAACCAGTTGCAGAAAAAAACAGAATCAATTTTAATTATATTGATAATGATACTGTTTCTATTTCTGTAAACGAAACTGTTGGTTTAAAAGAAATAAATGCAATTGTAGATTGTTTTGAACAAGCTTTTAACGTACAAGATATTACTATAACAGAATTTATTTCTTCGGATGTAATTCCTGACTCTATAAAAAGAAATACTTCATTTTTAGATAACGAAATATTCAATACGTATCAATCAGAAACAGACATGATGCGTTATATTAAAAAATTAGAACGTAAAGATTTAGCTTTAAATCATTCTATGATTTCTTTAGGATCATGTACAATGAAATTAAATGCTGCTTCTGAAATGTTACCTTTAAGTAATCCAAACTGGGGTAATATTCACCCATTTGTTCCGATAGACCAAGCAAAAGGTTATCAAGAAGTATTAACAAATCTTGAACATCAATTAAATGTTGTTACAGGTTTTGCAGGTACTTCTTTACAACCAAACTCTGGTGCACAAGGAGAATTTGCGGGATTAATGACTATTAGAGCTTATCACGAAGCTAATGGAGATACAAACAGAAACATCTGTTTAATTCCTGCTTCTGCACACGGTACAAATCCTGCATCAGCAGTAATGGCAGGAATGAAAGTAGTTGTTACAAAAACTGACGAAAGAGGTAATATTGATGTCGCTGATTTACGCGAAAAAGCAGAATTACATAAAGAAAATCTTTCTGCATTAATGGTTACCTATCCTTCTACTCACGGAGTCTACGAAAAAGCTATTAAAGAAATAACCCAGATTATTCATGATAATGGCGGACAGGTTTATATGGACGGTGCAAATATGAACGCTCAGGTTGGATTAACTAATCCTGCAACAATTGGAGCAGACGTTTGTCACTTAAACCTACATAAAACATTTGCAATACCACATGGTGGTGGTGGTCCAGGAGTTGGACCAATTTGTGTAGCGCCACAGTTAGTGCTATTTTTACCAACTAACCCAGTAATTACTACTGGAGGAAAAAATGCAATTACTGCAATTTCAGCTGCTCCTTGGGGTTCTGCTTTAGCTTGTTTAATTTCTTACGGATATATTACAATGTTAGGAGCTGATGGGTTAACTAATTCTACTAAGAACGCCATATTAAACGCTAATTATATTAAAGAGCGCTTAAACGGTCACTATGAAACGCTTTATACAGGAGAAATGAATAGAGCTGCTCACGAAATGATTTTAGACTGTAGAGAATTTAAACAAAACGGTATTGAAGTAGTTGATATTGCAAAACGTTTAATGGATTACGGTTTTCACGCACCTACAGTATCTTTTCCTGTAGCTGGAACTATAATGGTTGAACCTACAGAATCTGAAAGTATTGCAGAATTAGATCGTTTTTGTGACGCGATGATCTCTATCAGAAAAGAAATTGCTTTAACGACAAAAGATGACGCTAACAATCCTTTAAAAAATGCACCGCACACACAAAAAATGCTTACTGCAGATGAATGGTCTTTACCATACACTCGTAAACAAGCTGCTTTCCCGTTAGAATATATTGCTGACAATAAATTTTGGCCTTCTGTACGTAGAGTTGATGACGCCTTTGGAGACAGAAACTTAATTTGTTCTTGTAACCCAATTGAAGATTATATATAACAGAATTTTTCTAAACATAAGTTTAAAACCTCGTCTATAGACGAGGTTTTTTTGTTACAATACTGAATATCTCTCTAAAAAAAACTAACTATCTCAATGTTAAACAGATAAAAACTACATAACCAAAAAGTAAGATACCACCTTTTATTCTTCCTATTTCGCTTTTCTTATAAACATAAGCCATAGGTAATAAAACAAAAGCAAAACCTAACATCCAAAAAATATCATTCGAAAGTATTTGTGACTCTGTAACTTTAATTGTTTTAATCATTGAAGTCAACCCTAATACCGAGGCTATATTAAAAATATTAGACCCCAATAAGTTTCCTAAAGAAATAGCTTTTTCTCCTTTTACAGCAGCAATAACTGATGCTGCTAACTCAGGAACACTCGTACCAATTGCAATCACCGTTACAGATATCACTCCTTCACTAATACCCTGAGCTCTTGCCAAACTCTTAGCTCCATCAACCAATAACTCAGATCCGAAATACAAAGCAACACCACCTATTAACAACCAAATAAAAATCTTTCCATACCCAACAATTGCTAAAGAATCATCCACTTCATCATTTTCTTCATCTGCTTTTCCATTTCTAATTAAATATATTAAAAAGAACACCAATCCAATAAGCAAAACCCCACCCTCAATTGAATTTAAATCATTATTATAGTTTAACATTACGCATAAAACTATTGAAAAAAGCATCATTATTGGCCAGTTAATTTTATAAAAATCTTTACTAATAGCTATAGGACCTATTAAAGCAGTAACACCTAAAACCAAACCAATATTTGCAATATTAGAACCAATTACATTATTGATAGCCATATCTAGAGAACCATTTAAAGCCGCCTGTAAACTAACTAAAAGTTCTGGAGCAGAAGTTGCAAAAGAAACAACTGTCATACCAATTACCATTTTCGAAATATTTAATTTAAATGACAATCCTACAGAAGAGCGCACTAAAAATTCACCTCCAATAACCAACAAAATCAATCCTATTATTATATATATAACACTCATGTAATATTTTTTTGCGAAGATAGGACTTTGACATGAAAACAAACACACCTATTATTGAGATCAAAAACTATTGATTTGTTTTAATGAAATTAAAATTTACCCCATTGACAAAAAGATTAAACACTCAAAATAATATCATCTCAAGATCATTTTCCCTTTATCTTGAAAAAAACATATTAAAAACTCCATTATTACATTTCAATATCAAATCCTAAACCAACTTTAAAGTTATATATTAAAACATAAAATAAGTATTAATAGTTACATTTTAATATACAAAACCTTTAATTAACCTAATATTAAAACTCAAAATAATTAAATCATATTAAATTATTTGGATATATAATTCTCTTTCATATATATTGATAAAACAATTCCGGAATTAACCATATTTAACCTATTAAAAACACTAAAAAAAGATGATTGCTATCGCTTTAAAATTAATTATCATTGCAGTCAAAATTGCCATCACTATTACAAAATTATTATTTTAATCAACTATTTAAAAAAATTACACTATGCTAACATTTATCGGAATATTATTAGTCGTTATAGGACTAACAACTATTGTATTAAATTCAATTATCAAAAACAACAAAGTTCTTAATTGGTTCACCTTACAAAGAAGTATCCAATTTACCATCTTAGGAGTTTTAATGAGTATCATAACTGGAATGTTCTTTTACGCAGATGCAGGTACCGCTTACGCCGTACAGTATGTATCCGGTGGGGATAAAATGATTACCACTCAAGGACTAAAATTGAAATGGTGGGGAAGAATCATTCCATTATCATATGAAATATCAATTAAAGACATTATTGTTGATAATGAAAGTGAACTACCAAAAAGCGGACAAGGAATGTATAACAGAAAATCTCAAAAATGGGAATTCAGTGACGCGATTAAAGCAGAAATCAGCACTTCTGTGATTGTTGGAGTTAACATTAATGACGAAGAAATTTTCCTGAACATGGCAGACAGAAACAGAAGTGAATCTAAATTGATTTATGGTAGGGTTTTACCAAATATTGATGCTGCTATTAAAAACACTTGTAAACTAATGGATGCTCAAGATTACATCTCCGGACAAGCGTCTGATTTTGATAGATACTTTAGAGATCAATTAGAAAATGGAATGTATCAAGTTGAACAGTACTATGAGTCAGAAAACATTAATGAGGTTGTTGGAGACACCACAACAGTTAGAAAAATTAATATTGGAAAATCTAGCAAACAAAAGAAGTTTAGAATCAAAAGAAACTCAAACGGAAGTATTATTAGAGACAACTCCAACACCTTAAAACAATACGGTTTAAAGATTTACCAAGCTCAAGTTACTGGAATCGACTGGGAAGAATCTTTTGATGAAAGATTAGATTTACAAAAAAATGAAGTAGCACAAACTCAATTAGAGAAACAACAAGCAGAGCGTGAATATTACAGAGCTAAAAAAGAAGTTGCTAAAGGTGAATCTGAAAAAGCAAAAGAGCGTGCAAGATTAGAAAAAGCACAAATACAACAAACAATTGCTGCTGAAACAGAAGCCAAAGTTGCTGAGTTCAATTTAATTAAAGAGAAAAAGCAATTTGAAGTTGAGCAATACAAAGCAAAAAGTAAAAAAGTTGCTGCAGATGCTCAATACTATGAAAATGCAAAATTAGTTAGTGCAGGTTTAACACCGCAAGAAAAAGCTGAATGGGAATATAAAACTGCTGTGGGTGTTGCACAACAAATTAAAGACCTTCAATTACCATCAACCTATATTGAAGGAGGTAAAAACGGAAATAGTGGGAATTTATTACAATCTTTAATAGGTGCTGACCTTGCTAAGAAAATGATGGAAAGTAAAAAATAGTTAAAACCCAATAATATAGAGTGAAGCCATAAACAGCTTCACTTTTATTAACAAATTATTTTTCAGTATTTTTGATATAGAATCAACTTACAATGAAAAAACAATTATTTAAACTTTTAGCTAAACTAAACAAGACCCTCTTACCTTCTTTTACCAAAAAAGAATTGGATATCTCTAAAGCATCAAAATTTCAATTAGCAATTATTGGGTGGCGTGCTTTTGTAACTATAAATTCGTTGGATTAAAATTTTACTATTATGACTGATTATACTAAGTTTTTCACTGGGACTTCTATCTTTGTTAATAGATTAAACCACCTGCTAAAAGAAGTAAACATCACCACTTTAATAAAGAATCATTATAAATCTGCCGTCTTAAGTGGATTTGGACAATCAATGGACTCAGTTGAATTATTTATCTATACATGTGATATTGAAAAAGCTACACCAATATTAGAAAATTTTAAAAAAGAAATTTCTGAATAATTTTTCAGAACTAAAAAACATTACTATATTTGCACCCGCAAAACGGCCTCGTGGCGCAACTGAATAGCGCACTTGATTACGGCTCAAGAGGTTGCAGGTTTGAATCCTGCCG
>CAZCHR010000127.1:0-7237 GCA_964498665.1 uncultured Tenacibaculum sp.
GAATATAATTCTCAAATTTATCAAGCTTTATTAGAAATTTATAAAAGTGCTAATTCAATAGATTATTCTATTGAATTAAGTTATGTTAAAAATAAAAAAGAGATTGTTAAACATATTTTATGGAATAAAACAGAAAAAGATAAAGCTACATTTTCTAAAAAATTACAATCTAAGTTTAAACATAAAAATAAAATACTTAATAGATCTTTAAAAAAATTACTTGTTCATAGATGGGTTATTGCTAAAATAAAAGAGTATAAAACACTAGAAGAATTGGAAAAAGATAACACGTTATTTAATGTTTTTAGAAATAAAAATGCTTCTAATTTTTATAAAATGTTAAAAATGAGAGACAACAAGAAAAAAATAAAATTATATTTGCAAGCCTCTATTATAAAGTTTTTAACTAAAGAATCAGAAAAACATATTGATTACAACCAATATGAATTAAAGTATATTAATAAAACTAACTAAAATTGCCCCTTAATGAAAAGAAAATTACTTTTAGTTTTCCTGTTTTCACTTGTCTATAATAATTTTTTCGGACAGCAGTTTCCTGTAAATATTATACCAGTAGTAAATGCTCCTGCACCAGTTAATTTTTATAATTATGCAGATGAAACGAGTTTAAATAGTCCAATTACAGTACAAATATTTTTAAATGATTTAACAGTTAATAGCCGTCAAATTCGTTTAAAAACATATTTTGAAGGAGGTAATATTGCTTTTTCAAGTAAAGATTTTGTAATAGGAGCACAAGACTTATTTATAGAAGGTGGTGTTCCGTTAAGATTGGGTATTAATGAATTAGCTCCGTATTATAAATTTGAAAATATACAAGGAATAAATGTAGGTGTTTATGGAAAACCGATTCCAGAAGGCAGCTATAATTTTTGTTTTGAAGTATACGATTATGCTTCAGGATCTAAATTATCTACAAAAAAATGTTTCCCGGTTTTTATTTTTAAAAACGAACCACCTATACTAAACTTACCGTTTAACGGAATTAATATACCGCCAAAAGATTTTGAAAACATTAGCTTTCAATGGACGCCTAGGCATATTAACGTTAGTAATGTAGAATATGAATTTAGTATTGTAGAAATTTGGGACGATGCTGTAAATCCGCAAACTGCGTTTTTGTCACAAACTCCTATTTATGAAACAACAACTAGAACAACAACACTTTTTTATGGGCCAGATAAACCATTATTATTACCAAATAAGCGATATGCGTGGAGAGTAAAAGCAAAAGCTTTACAAGGTGTTGAAGAAATAGGTTTGTTTAAAAATCAGGGATATAGTGAAGTTTTTTGGTTTTCAAGAACATCACCATGTAAAGTACCAGAAGAAATATCAGCAGAAGCAAAAGGTATTTCAAAAATTAACGTGTATTGGAATGAAGATCCGACAACATATTCCGATTACATTATAGCCTATAGAGAAGCAGATAAACCAGATGCACATTGGTTTACTAAAAAAACAAACAGTGGTTGGGCAACTATATGGAATTTAAAACCAGGTACTGGATACGAATATAAAGTAAAAGGTAAATGTACCTATCAATATAGCGAGTACTCAAAAGTACAATACATTACTACTGAAATCGTAAAAAATGAAGATGCCGATTATCAATGTGGTATTGTACCTGATGAAATTGCGATATCTAATAGAGAGCCACATCCGGGATTAACAGTAGGTAGTCAAATTAAAGCAGGAGATTTTAATGTAGTTATAACCGATATAACTAACCAATCACCAGGATCTTTATCTGGTAAGGGTTATGTAAGTATTCCTTATTTAAAATTTGCAAAGTTTGCAGTAGAGTTTTCAGGTATTTTAGTAAATACCGATAATCAGTTAGCACAAGGAGAAATTGTAACCGTATACGACTCTAAATTTGGCGAAGGTGCTTCTATGACAGTAGATGTAAACGTTAATATTTCTGAAGGAATTAAGGGAGATGCTGGAGATACAACTGTAAAAGAAGTTGATTTTGTTGTGGATAATGTAACAATAAATGCTGATGGTACTATTGTAGCAACAGGTTTAAATGCAGATGGAGAGCCAGATTCGGCAATTATTCCTGGAGATAAAGATGTAAAAATTAAAAGTTCAAACGGAGATATATGGACCGTTGGAGAAGATGGTAAGATAACTAAAGAAGACGGAGCACAAGGAGGAGCCGTAGTTGCCGAAAATACCAATGGAGTAGATAGCGACGGACAGGTAACTCAAGTAACTGCTGAAGGTGTTTTGGTAACTTTTGAAGATTCTGGATATTATAGTTATGATGCCTTACCTAAAAATACATCTTCTGAATTAGAAGCGGAGTATAAGGTTATAGAAACTAAAAACGGAAATAAATACGAAATTCCGTACAAAGCAATTTCAGATAATAACTTAGACAATAACGGAGAAGATTTTATTTATGCTGATGTTAAAATTACCGATAATACCATTGTTAAAGACAGCATAATTTTTAAAACCAAAGAAGGTGCTAAAGTAGATGTATTGTCATGGAACGGTAATAAAGCAAAACTAAAATTAGTTAGAAAGCTTGATTACGCTCATGAAGAAATTTATGCAACAATAAAAAATAAAGAAGGTAAATACGATGTTGCTGGTACTTTAATAACTACCCATTTGGCATCGCAAGAGTTAGAGGCTATTAATGTAGTATTAGTACCTGTAGGTGTTGATATTAATAGTGATTTAATAACCAAGACCAAAGAAATTTACGCAAAGGCAGGAGTTCGATTAAATATAAAAGTAAAGCCAAAAGTAGACAAAGACGAAGTATATGATTTAGAAAACTTGCCACGTATAGATGTAGGAGATAGTAATTTGTTGTCTCATTATACTGCTGATGAAAAATTATTTAATAAATATATTAAAAATCAAACCTATTATAACAAGAAAACCTATTATGTTTCTGTAACAAATATACCTACTTCTGATGGTAATGATTTAAATGGTTTTATGCCCTTAAAAAGGCAATTTGGTTTTGTGTTTATTCATGATAAAAATAATACTGTAGAAACACAAGCTAAAACCTTAGCACATGAGTTAGGTCACGGTATTTTTGGATTAAAACATACATGGGATGAGTATAAATTTACTGCAGGAGCTACTGACTTTTTAATGGATGGTAAACCTGAAGGAACTGTACTTAACCATTTAGATTGGAAAAAACTCCATGCACCGGGTATTCAATTGTATTGGTTTCAAGGAGATGAAGATGGGCAACATAGTACTCAACGTTATTTAGTTGGTAATAATGTTATTCCGGGAAAGTTTTCTAATTATGTGAAAGCTAATAGTTTTTCATTTGTATCCCCTGTTAATAAAATATTCTCAATACCTAATACCGCTTTTGATGTAACATTTGAAAAACAAGGAGGGTTATTAGCTTTTTCATTACCTGAAAATGGAAAAAATGAAAGATATGTTGCAACGGTAAAAGGAGATAAATTTGTAGGTTATACTAAAGATTTTGATAGCAAAACTGATTGGAAAGAAAGAGTCTATCAAGATAAGATTTCTATAAGTTCATCAGGAAAACAAGTAGTAGTATATACAGGGAAATTAAATAAAATAAATGAAAATGATTGTGGTGTTGATCTTTATAAAGGGGAGTTTAAGAACACTTCATCAGGAAAATGGAATAGTGGAGGTAATGGAAAAATTTTTATTAAAACTTTTAGTGCTTTTAATACTATAACAAACAGATCTATTTTTGTGGGGAAAATCCCATCTCCTAATGCCTGTGATTTATGTCCTAAAGGAGAAACGTATTATAAAAAGTACAGTTATTTAGCAAAAAATGAAGCTAGTAAAGAATCGTTGCTAGAAACAGCTAAATTACTTTGTAAAGATCCTGCATTTTATGAAGTGTTTTTAGCTCAAATGGATAAAGATTTTTCTAAAAAATTAGATGGAATATTTTGGTTGTCAGACAAAGCTAATTACCAAAAAGCTAGAGATAAGTTTTGGGAAAGAGAGGATGCTTTTACATTGTATTATGATGCTTTAAAAAATGTTAAAACAAAAATTGATAATTATAGTAAAAACCTAAATTTAGAAGTATCAGAAGAAAAGCTTAATTCTGCTTTGTATTACTTAAACGATGAGTTTATCAAAACACTTTCACTAGCAAAAAAGAAAGTAATATTGAAAGCTATTTTTAAGAATAATTATTTTATAAATGATGATTTTTTCCAAAAAGGAAATAGTGATATTTCATTTATAAAGAAAATTGTTAGAACAATAAATATCTCTGATTTAAATGATATTTTAATAAGTGTCGCAAAGTTAGAAGGTGAAAATGAATTTACAGGCAGTAAAAAAGAAGTTATTCTTGAAATATGCAACGCTATTAAACCTGAAGATTTAAAAGAGCTAAGTCTTGATGTTAAGTTAGTTGCTATACAAAGAATGTTAAAATGGACTATGACTTCTGTTGCAGGTAGTAATTACCATGATATTATTGTAAAAGTAATTAAATCTGTTAAAGATGAAGAAGCCAATACATTCTTAAATAAATTAGAAACTGTTAAAGGTGAGTATGGTTTTCAAAAAGTGTTAGTCTATTCTTTAAAAGAAAAATTAAGTAATTTATCATCTAATGGGGATGCATACACAGAATTTTTTAAAGAGTTAATAAGGTTAACTGAAGCTAGATCAAAAACATCACCGAATGAATATAAAATAGTAGCAGGTTTACCATACAATGTTATACAGAAAGATTATATACTTGTTAGCTATGTAAGAGACAAGAATAGTTATGAATACAAATATAATAACGCGACTAATAAAATTAATATTTTAACATGTAAGAATGATGAAGAGAGTATAGTTTCTTGTACTGAAAAAATAAAAATAGTTGAAGAGGTATCTCCTTTTGATACGGTAATGTTATACTTTATTGAGGGAAACTCACCTTTTAACCCAATACCTAATGTGAAATTTCATTCTGATAGAGAAAAAATATCAGCAAAAGGGTATTTAGTTCCTGCATTGTTTTTAGAATATTTAAAAAAAGAGCAAGACAATCAAAGAGTTAAAAACTTTGCTATGAATACATTTAATGTAGTACTTACAACGGCTACTTTAGGTGAAGGTGTAGCAGCAATTACAGCAGTTAGAGTTGCAACAGGTTCAGGAATAAAAATTGTTGGTAGAACTATAGTTAAAAATGGATTTTCTTTATTAGATTTTACCTATACAGTAGGAAAGGCAGGATATGAGTTTGGTGTAGGTAAATTACCTGCAAAATTTGCATGGGTTGATACATTCTTAATGGCAAAAGGAACTTATGATTTAGTAAATGGGGGATTAAAAGGTTTGGCATCGCTTCATAAGGCGAGTCCTAGTATGAGAAAGACAATAATTTCTGAATTAGAAATTAAGAAAGATGGATACATAATCAGTGACTCAGAATTTGATGATTTAATAGCAAAAAGTGTAAGAAAATTAGAAAGCTCAACAACAGATCAAAGATTAAGAATAGCTTGGGAAGATGCTGTAAAATTTGACCCAAGATATGCCTTTGGTAATCTATTAAAGAAAATAGATGGGTTTGATGTAAAAAACATGGATTTTAAAACATGGGTTTTATCTTTGAAAAAAGAATCTGATTTAATTCATAATCTTGATGAACTTAAAAAGTTAGATCTAAAGAATTTTGCTAAAGAATTAGATTTTACAAATACAGCAATAGCTAATAGGTTTACATCTAATCCTATATTGGTTAAAAGTTGGAATGTATTAAGAGAATCTCCGCAAATAAGACTAAAGGAAGGAAATTTAGAAATTTTAGCAGATATTAATAAAAGATTTCAGTACAATAATGAGCAATCTTTTAAAGGATTAAATAAACTTTTTAATGAAGGAAGCCAAGTAGCAAGTAAACAAAAGCTATTAGATGGTTTAAAAGAAGCCAATAAACTTTTTGATGATACAAAACTACCTATAGAGTTTAGTGCTATTAAAAAAGGAGAAGTTACAGTAAATATTACTAGCCCTAATGATGCTGTAAAAGTTGTAGATAAATATGGAAGGGGTGAAGAAGTAGGAAGGTATGTAGACGGTATTTTACAGAAGAAAAAATTCCTAGATGATGGAGATGGAGTAAAATTAGTTAAAGAAGGAAATACATCAGGTGATGATATTTTACAAAAAGGTGAAGATGTAGGTTTTCGTAATTTAGCTAATGCAGGGAGTGATTGGTTAGTGATCTTGAAATCAAATACTTCTTTTAAGTCTTATCTTGATGGTTTAGTTGCAAACCCTTCAACAAGAAAATTTACAAACACTCTGTTAGTTGAAGAAGAAGCAGTTTTAAAATTTTACACAACTAATTCTGGTTATAAAGATTTCAATAAAGCTTTAAGAGGAGAAATACCAATGACGGATTTTTATATTGCACAGAAAAACTTGATGGATCAAGCGTTAAAAAAGTTGCCTAATTCATCATATAACCAAGCTAATGATCTTCTGTATAGGATAGAAAATTTGACAAATGATAAAATTAATACGTTATATAAAGAAGGAACTATTATAACAAATAAAGGTTTTACATCTAGTACTTATTCTAGAAGTGCTATAAAAGAAGCTATGGAAGAACGGGTACATACTGTTTTGATAAGAATTAAAGGGAAAAATGCTAAAGCAATAGAAGATCTCTCTACATTAAAAAGTGAGAAAGAATTAATTTTTCAATCAAACACGAGATTTAAAGTAGATAAAGTTCATTCAGGAGAACATTTACTTTTGGAGATGGAAAAATATAAAACAGCAGATGATATTATTAATTTTGATGGTATCAATAAATTATACGATCAAATTAGAATAATAGAACTTATTGAATTGTAATGAAGTATAAAGACGCAAAATCAAGAATATCATTAATTAGAAGTTTACTAAAGCCTCTAAAGGAAGAATATCATCAAATTATTAATAATAATATTCCTTTAGATGGTGATTTATCTAGTATAGCCCCTTTAATAAAAATTAAATTACTTGATTTAAAAAATAAAATAAAACCATATCGAGAAGAACTAGTTATTTTGAATAGAAGATTAATGACAAAAGAGGAAAAAAGAGAAGAAAGAGTAAATAGTATTGGTCTTATGAAAAAATTTTTTGATGAGGGGAATAATGAAATAAAAGCAGAATATGGAGAATTATATTTAAATATTTTAGATTATATAGAATCTCTCAAAGAGGTAGATAT
>CAZCHR010000128.1:0-7167 GCA_964498665.1 uncultured Tenacibaculum sp.
TTAATAACAAAAAGGCTGCTTAACTTATTGTCCAGTTTTTTCTTGCAATTCCACTAATTCAAAATTTGGATTGAGGCTCATTTTTTCATGTACTCGCTTAGTTAAGCTATGTACTTCTTCTAAATAAGATGCTATTGTTTTCGTTCCTAAAGTTTTAAGCGTTAACCATACTTTTAAAGCATCAAATCGACGCGTAGTTTGAATAGATTTTTCTATTAAATTCGGACGTTCTTGATCTTTATTTTCAAGAGGGTTTAAATAATCAGCATAGTAAGATACATACTTAAAATGTTCTTTATTTTTAGCTAAAAAAGCACTACAACTTACAGGTTGAAATAATGTCTTATGGAAATCTATTGTAATAGAATCTGCTATTTCAGATCCTTTAAAATGATGTTTATGCGTATCTGTAAGTACGTAACAAGCTCCATAAGCTCCGTCAACATGTAACCACATATTGTGTTTTTTTGCAACTTTACCTATCATTTGTAATGGATCGAAACTACCATAATCTGTAGTTCCTAAAGTGGCTACAACAGCTACAGGAATATTTCCTTCTTGCTTCACTTTTTCAATAGCTAAAACTAATTCATTGGCATCCATTCTCATTTTAGAATCAACTTTAACAGGAACTACTGCATCATATCCCATTCCCAATAAAGCTGCATTTTTTTGTATGCTAAAATGTGCTTTTTCAGAGCAGAAAAACGAAACTTATTTATTTCATCAGACCAACCATTTTGCTTAATATTAATTCCATAATTTTCAAAAGCATAATGATCTCTCGCCATTAACAATGCCATAAAATTTGATTGCGTTCCTCCACTTGTAAATACCCCATCCGAAATATCTGAAAATGCAAATTCATTACAAATCCAACGAATAACCTCTTGCTCTATAAAAGTTGCTGATGTACTCTGATCCCATGTTTCAACAGCTGTATTAATTGTAGTAGCAATCATTTCCGCAACAATAGATGGTAATGTTATTGGGCAATTTAAATGCGCTACATAATTTGGATTATGAAAAGCGATTGCCTTTTGTATATACAAATCATTTAATTGCTCTAAAGCAGTATCTAATGACTGTATTCCTTCAATATTATCTAACTTTGCATTAAGTTTATCATTTTTTATTTCTGCTAACTCATCTCCTTTATAAAACTTCCTATTTGATAAAAATTTTTGGATGTAATTAAGTGTCTTTAGTGTATACTCTTCGTACATTTTCACTGATTCATCATTAAAAAGGTGATTATTTAATGATAATTCTTTTAGTGAAGGGCTTTCTTTAAGAGTTATTATCTTTATTTAGTCTTAATAGTTTTTTATATTGCAAAAATATATTTTGCTTCATAAAAAAAATGACGCATTTAGGAATTAAAAAGACGCAAAACAAAAAGAGTTATAATTAAAAATAATCTAAGATGAATAAAACAATTGGTTTAATATATGGTTCTGATACAGGAATGACAGAAGAAGTTACACACACTATTATTGATGAATGGAATGAAAGTAATATAGAAGTAATTGAAGTATCGCAAGTAACTAAAGCTGATTTTGAAAGAATGGATATTCTCTTTTTAGGCTTATCAACTTGGTATGATGGTGATTTACAAAGCGACTGGGAATCTTATTTTGATGAATTTAAAACTATTGATTTTTCTAATAAAACAATTGCCCTATTTGGTTTAGGAGATCAATATGGGTATGGTGAGTATTTTATTGATGGTGTAGGTATGTTAGCATAGGTTGTTATAGAAAACGGTGGTGAAATAATTGGATATTGGTCAACAGATGGATATGATTACACAGAATCTAAAGCAAAAATAGAAGGAGAGAATTTATTTTATGGATTAGCGTTAGATGAAGATAACCAACCTGAATTAACAGACACTATCCTAAAATCTGTGTAAGTAAAAACTCAGGATTGAATTCAATCCTGAGTTTTTTAAACTTACACAGTTTATGGGCTAATGCCTATTAACACAAGAAAGATTGCTTAATTGGTTATCAATATTAAAAGAAAAATTAATAGCTTAAATTCTATTATTAATGTATGGTAAGTCTTTTATCTTGTCCTATTCTTTGTTTAAATTTACCTATAATATTTGCTTTCTTATTATTGAAGTTCTCTTTAAAGTAAAATAATTTAACAGTTCCTATCGATTTAAGCTTGCCTTTATATCCTATATCATAATCGGTCTCATAATAATTAATTTAATCTTATCTATCGAAATAATTCGCCCTACCATTCCAGCTTTTTCTCCCCAATTGGACCAACTTTCATATTTGAATTTTTTACTACCGAATGATCTAATTTTACCTCTATATTTACTCTTTTCTGTATAACCAGCACTTGTCCAATAAGTAATTTTATTATTACCTATTTGAGAAAGCTTACCAACAATACCCGAATTTTTATTCCAACTATAATTAGGAACATAAGTAAATGTAAGGTTATTAATAGATTTTATTTGCCCTGAAGAACCTGAAGGAGTATTATTTTTATAATAATCAACAGAAACAACGGTATCTAAAAACATTGTAGTTGTACCTAATTGATATTTGATTTTAGGTATAAAATTGTTATTTAGAGTTTGTAAGTAATCTTTGGCTACAGATTCAGATCTAAAAATATAAATTTCATCAATAGTTTCTGATATCTTTAATACTTTATTGTCATCAAGTATATACATGTTTTCAATAAACCCTTGATTTGTATCAATTTCAAAACTAAATTCTTGACTAAATAAGAAAGAGGGAATAAATAAAAAGATTGAGATTAAATTCTTCATAAGGATAATGTTTTTATCTATAGATAGCAACTAATTTTAAGCCTAAAATTTTATACTTTCCCATGTAAAGCAAACATTGAGCCAACATTAATTATCCTTTTTTAAACTCAATATTACACCATAAGATGGAGTATCTAAAATAAAAAAGCTTAAGTTATGAAACTTAAGCTTTTTTATTTTTAACTTTCTGGAGATAATTCTACTTCTAACCCTTCAAGTTTGGGTGTTATTTGTATTTGACATCCTAATCGGCTATTATCTTCAACATAAAAGGCTTCAGCTAACATTGCATCTTCATCATCACCCATTTCAGGTAATTCGTGATCTGATTTCACATAGCATTGGCACGATGCACACATTGCCATACCTCCACAAATACCAATAGTTCCTTCTGGAGCTAATTCATAAGAACGAACAACCTCCATTAAATTCATTGCCATATCTGTTGGTGCTTGTATTTCATGAGTTACACCATCACGATCTGTAATTTTTATTGTAATATCTTGTTCCATCCTACAAATTCATTTGTTTGCGAAGTGTTTTCGCTCTTTTATCTTCTCCATCATGCGTCCAACCAGGTGAGTTAAATATATAATTTAATTTATCACTCAACTTATCAGCACGTTTAACATCTTTCCAAATAGCAGCGTATTCGTGTGTAGCTACTTTTATTGGGTTAAAAGTTTCAATATTTACTGTTAATCCAAAAACTGGTTTATCTTCTTCTATTAATTCTTCTGAAAATGTTCCAAAAATGCGATCCCAAATAATTAAAATACCTGCATGATTACAATCTAAATATCTAATATTAGATGCGTGATGTACTCTATGGTGCGATGGTGTGTTAAAAATAAACTCAATAGGTTTTGGTAATTTATTTACTAATTCTGTATGCACAAAAAATTGATAAATTAAACTAATTCCCATCATTGTAAACATCATTAAAGGATCTATACCTAATAAAGGAATCCAAATCCAAAAAAAGAATTTATGTATACGTTCACCTACTCCTTGTCGTAATGCAGTACCTAAGTTCATATGTATTGATGAATGATGTGGTACGTGACCCGCCCAAAACAGTCGCACTTCATGATTTAATCTATGAAACCAATAATGTGAAAAATCATCAGCAAAAAACAATAAAATCCACACCCACCATTGGCGCTCTACAACTCCGTTTAATGGACTTATTTGATATAAATAAAAAAAAGCAATAAAGGCTAATACCTTCGGAATAAACTCTACAATAGCAGAAAAAATCATCATCATTATTGATACTCCTGTATCTTTTCTATGGTATTTTTCTTTTGCTATTTTGTATTCAACAAACATAGAAATAAAAAATACTGGTAAAGCAAAGTATAATAACTTGTCTTGAGATAATTGTTGTATGTAATCTGTTAATGTCATTTATCTTGTATTTTACTAGTAAGAAACAAATTATAGATCAAAATTAAAACAGCAAACGATATAAATATATTACTCAGAGTCTATTCTTAAAAATTTGTAAGAAATAAAAATCCAAATAACAGCAAACAGAATTGCGAGAAAAATTCGAATAATAAAAGGAAAACTTCTTACTTTTTCAAACACTACTCAATCTTTTTAACTACTGCTTTAGGAGCTTCTTTTTTTGTACCGTCAAAACCAGTAACACCACCAACAGTTGTATATTTCATTACATATTTTTTATCTGGAAAAATACGTTGAAAAGCACTCTGACACATTAAAGTTGCTTCGTGAAAACCACATAAAATCAACTTTAATTTCCCTGGATATGTATTTACATCCCCTATTGCATAAATACCAAGAATATTAGTTTGATAATCTAATGCATTATTTACTTTAATTGCATTCTTTTCAATTTCTAATCCCCAATCTGCAATTGGACCTAATTTTGGTGACAATCCAAATAACGGAATAAAGTGGTCACATGCTAAAGTAAATTCTTCTTTATCTTTTTGTGCAACTAAAACTCCTTCAACCTTATCTTCTCCAACAACTCCTTTTACTTCTGCTGGAGTTATTAAATTGATTTTTCCTTCGTTCTTTAATTTCTGAACTTGATCAACAGAATCTAAATGACCTCTAAATTCATTTCTACGATGTATTAATGTTACCGATTTTGCAACACCGGTCAAGAAAATAGACCAGTCTAAAGCTGAATCTCCACCACCAGCTATTACAACATCTTTA
This sequence comes from uncultured Tenacibaculum sp., assembly GCA_964498665.1. Lineage (GTDB taxonomy): Bacteria > Bacteroidota > Bacteroidia > Flavobacteriales > Flavobacteriaceae > Polaribacter. The sequence goes on from CAZCHR010000128.1 coordinate 4,994, forward strand.
CCTCTATATAATTCTGGCTCACGAATCATATACTCCACTCCTTTATCTTCAAAACTAGCGATGTTAGGAATTGGTGGTTTACGAGGTTCAAAACTACCTAACCCTCCTGCAATAGCTACTACAGGTGCTTGATGTTTTGTTCCTTTATTTGTGGTTACAATAAAACTTCCGTCTTTTTGTTTTTCAATAGTATCAGCACGTTCTCCTAAAGTAAATCCTGGTTCGAACTGCTTTATTTGTTCCATCAATTTATCGGTTAAATCACCTGCTAAAATTTCTGGGTATGCTGGTATATCGAATATTGGTTTTTTAGGATATATCTCTGAACATTGTCCTCCTGGTTGTGGCAATGCGTCAATTAAATGACATTTTAACTTTAATAATCCTGCCTCAAAAACGGTGAATAAACCCGTAGGACCTGCACCTATAATCAGTATATCTGTCTTTATCATTTTAAAATACTAAATAAAGTAAATGTAATTTGTATTGCAATTTATGTAAAACTGATTCTAATCAGTTAAGCTACATTAATTACCTCTTCAATTACGGGTGCATATTTTTTAATGGTTGCTTCAACTCCGTTTTTTAACGTCATTTGATTTACTGAACAACCGCTACAAGCTCCTTCTAATTGAACTTTTACTATATTGTTTTCGATAGATAATAACTTAATATTTCCTCCGTCACTTATTAAAAAAGGACGGATTTCTTCTAAAGCTTTTTCTACGTTATTTTCTATTTCTATTGCTGTCATAACTATGCTTATTTTGCACTACAACCACTCATTGTAGTAATACGTACTACTTCGGTAGCTGGTAAATTTGCATTTCTTTTTAATAATTGAGAAACCATTTCTTTAGTTGCATCGGTAAAAGCTTTTTCTAATGGTGTATTATTTTGTAAAGCCACTGGGTGCCCTGCATCACCTGCTTCACGGATACTTTGTACTAATGGAATTTCTCCTAAGAAACTAGTTTTTATATCTTCAGCTAAATTTTTAGCTCCTCCTTTACCAAAAATATAATATTTATTATCTGGTAATTCTTCTGGTGTAAAATACGCCATATTTTCAACGATACCTAATACTGGTACGTTAATACTTTCTTGTTGAAACATTGCTACTCCTTTCTTAGCATCTGCTAAAGCTATATTTTGCGGTGTACTTACAACAACAGCTCCGTTAATTGGTACTGCTTGTACTATCGATAAATGTACATCTCCTGTTCCTGGAGGTAAATCAATCAATAAGAAATCTAACTCTCCCCAATCTGCATCAAAAATTAATTGATTTAATGCCTTAGAAGCCATTGGCCCTCGCCAAATTACTGCTTGACTTGGATCTGTAAAAAAACCTAAAGACAATAATTTAACTCCGTAGCTTTCTACTGGTTTCATTTTAGAACGCCCATTTACATTAACTGCTAATGGTTTTTCATTTTCTACATCAAACATTAAGTGTTGAGATGGCCCATATACATCAGCATCTAAAACACCTACTTTAAATCCCATTTTAGCTAAAGAAACTGCCATATTTGAAGTAATGGTAGATTTACCAACACCTCCTTTACCAGATGCAACAGCTATAATATTTTGGATATTAGGAATTTCTTTTCCTTTTATTTGATTTGGATTTTCTTTTTGTTGAACCTCAACTTTCACATTCACTTTTACATCAATACTTGTATCTACATGTTCGTGAATTGCTTTTGTAATTTCAACTTCAACTTTCTTTTTTGCTTGTAAAGATGGGTTTGATATTGTTACATCAACAATAACTTCTTCACCAAAAGCAACTACATTTTTTATATTTTCGTTTTCTACTAAACTTTTACCCTCTCCTGGTGCTGTAATAGTTTCTAACGCTTTGTATATATCTTGTTTTTTAAAACTCATTTTATTCAGTATAAGCTTTAAGCAGTAGGCTATAAGCTTGTTGTTTATTTCTATTTAATCTTAATTGCAAAGATAGGTTTTAGACCTCAGAAAATAAAGTGTTTAGATAGGCTTTATTTATTTGTATATAAAGAGTATTTATTTTTAGTATTTTCGTAAAACTATGGATAGTATTAATCAAATTAACAATTTTGCATATCCTATTGCAATCCCTTTTTTTATTCTTTTGATTTTCATTGAAATTTATCTTGGTTGGAAAGACAGAAAACAAAATCATGATT
>CAZCHR010000129.1:0-7040 GCA_964498665.1 uncultured Tenacibaculum sp.
GCTATTACTAGTAGCGGAAACTGGACTCGAACCAGTGACCTTCGGGTTATGAGCCCGACGAGCTACCTACTGCTCTATCCCGCGATTTGTGTTTGCAAATATACATCTTTATATCAAATACAAGCATGTAAAATACATAAACTTCACATGTTTTTTATAACAAACACCTATTCAACACTATAAGTTTCGTTTATTTTAATTCAAAACAACTTACCTTTGCACCATGACACATAAATCAGGATTCGTAAACATTATCGGAAACCCAAATGTTGGTAAATCAACATTAATGAATGCATTAGTTGGTGAAAAATTATCAATTATTACATCAAAAGCGCAAACAACAAGACATCGTATTTTAGGAATAGTAAATAGTGATGACCATCAAGTTGTTTTTTCTGACACACCTGGAATTATTAAACCAGCTTACGAACTACAATCATCAATGATGGATTTTGTTAAATCCGCATTTGAAGATGCTGATGTACTTATTTATATGGTTGAAGTCGGTGAAAAAGAATTAAAAAATGAAGCTTTCTTTAAACGAATAATACATAGTGAAATTCCTGTAATTTTATTATTAAATAAAATCGATAAATCATCACAAGATGAAGTAGAAGAAAAAATATCTTACTGGAAAAACAAAGTACCTAATGCTTTTGTCTATGTAATATCTGCTTTAGAAAACTTTAATATCGAAGCAGTTTTTCAGAAAATACTAGAATTACTTCCTGAAGCACCTCCTTTTTATCCAAAGGATCAATTAACCGATAAATCTGAACGTTTTTTTGTGAATGAAAAAATTCGCGAAAAAATATTGCAACATTATAAAAAAGAAATTCCTTATTCTGTTGAAGTTGAAACCGAAGAATTCATTGAGCAAGAAGATATTATTAAAATTCGTTCAGTAATTATGGTTGAACGAGATACTCAAAAAGGTATTATCATTGGTCATAAAGGAAGCGCAATTAAACGTGTTGGAACTGAAGCTCGTAAAGATTTACAAGCTTTTTTTGAAAAGAAAGTATTTTTAGACCTATACGTTAAAGTAAATAAAAACTGGCGTTCTAACGATCATCAGTTAAAACGTTTTGGTTATAAAGATTAAAAAATATTTTTTTTAAAACAAAAACAACCTAAAACTCTAAAAACCAACTTACAGCTAAAAACAGATACTGTTTGAGTTTTACATAAAATTCATCTAGTAAGTTGTATCTTTGCACAAATTTTTACAAAATGAGTAGTATTGTAGCCATTGTTGGAAGACCAAATGTAGGTAAATCCACTTTATTTAACCGTTTAGTTCAACGTCGTGAAGCAATTGTTGATTCTGTTAGCGGAGTTACTAGAGATAGACATTACGGTAAATCTGAATGGAACGGAAAAGAATTTTCGGTAATAGATACTGGTGGATATGTTATTGGTTCTGATGATATTTTCGAAGGAGAAATACGTAAACAAGTTCAGTTAGCTATTGACGAAGCTGATATTATTGTTTTTGTTGTTGATGTTGAACAAGGGATTACACCAATGGATGATGCTGTTGCTAAAATATTGCGTCAAGTTAAAAAGCCATTATTTATGGCTGTTAACAAGGTTGACAATGCTATGCGTGATGCTGATGCTGTTGAATTCTACAACCTTGGTTTAGGTGACTATTATACTATATCCTCAATAAACGGAAGTGGTACTGGTGAACTTCTAGATGCAGTAGCTGAAGCTATTCCTGAAGAAGATGAAGAAGAAGTAAGTGAATTACCTCGTTTTGCCGTAGTAGGTCGTCCTAATGCTGGTAAATCATCATTTATCAATGCTTTAATTGGTAAAGACAGAAACATCGTTACCAATATTGCTGGTACTACACGTGATTCTATTGATACAAAATATAACCGTTATGGTTTTGAATTTAATTTAGTAGATACGGCTGGAATCAGAAAAAAATCAAAAGTAAAAGAGGATTTAGAATTTTACTCTGTAATGCGTGCAGTTCGTGCAATTGAACATTGTGACATTGCTATTTTAGTTGTAGATGCTACTCGCGATTTTGAAGGACAAGATGAAAAAATATTTTGGTTAGCTGAAAAGAACAGAAAAGGTATTATTATCCTTGTTAATAAATGGGATTTAGTTGAAAAACAAACTAATACTATGCGTGATTTTGAAGCGCATATCAGAAAAAAAATAGCTCCTTTTACAGATGTACCAATTGTATTTATTTCTGTACTAACAAAGCAACGTATTTTTAAAGCTATTGAAACAGCTGTTGAAGTGTTTGAAAACAGAAAACGTCGTATTCAAACAAGTAAATTAAACGAAACAATGTTGGAAATAATGGATCACAACCCACCTCCTGCAACTAAAGGTAAATTCATTAAAATAAAATACTGTATGCAATTACCAACGCATACTCCTCAATTTGCATTTTTTGCAAATTTACCTCAATATATTAGAGACCCATATAGACGCTATTTAGAAAATCAATTACGTGAAAGATACGATTTTAAAGGAGTACCAATTAGCATTTATTTTAGACAGAAATAAACATTAAGTTTAACAAAATTTAACTTAATTAAGATAGTTTTTTCATTTTCTTTACAGCAAAAATCAATTTACTATTTAGACTATGAAAAAACTATTTTTTGTTTTTGCACTATTACTTATTACCAATTTATTTTCTCAGTCTTATCAATTTAAAATTACTGGAAAAATAAATTCTGACAAAGAAAAAACACCTATTGAAGCAGCAACAATTCACTTAGAAAGAATAAAAGACAGCTCAGTTGTTTCTTATACAATTTCTAATGAAAAAGGTAACTTTACACTTGTAGGGAAATCATTCCATAAAGATTTAAAGCTATTCGTTTCATATGTAGGGATGGATAATTACAGTAAAAATATTCCTTTAAACACTAAAAACATTTTTGATCTAGGAATCATAACTTTAAAAGAGGAAAGTAATTTACTTAACGAAGTAGTTATTAAATCAAGAGCTCCAATAACGGTTAAAAAAGACACATTAGAGTTTAACGTAAAATCTTTTAAAACAAAAAAGAATGCAAATGTTGAAGATCTATTAAAAAAACTACCGGGTGTTGAAGTTGATGAAGAAGGTAAAATTACTGTAAACGGAAAACCCGTAAATAAAATACTAGTTAACGGAAAACCTTTCTTCGGAAACGATCCGAGTATTACAACTAAAAATCTTACCAAGGAAATTATAGAAAAAGTTCAAATTACAGATACAAAATCTAAATCTGAAGCTTTTTCTGGTGAAAAAGGAGATGCTAATAATAAAACCATTAACCTTACCATAAAAAAAGAAAATAACAAAGGTTGGTTTGGAAGAGTTTCTGCTGGAGGTGGTACTGATAAAAGATACGAAGGCGCTACAATGATAAATCGTTTTAATAATAACCAACGATTTAGTGTATTAACGAGTAAGAATAACATTAATTCTCCTGGTTTTAGTTTTGGTGAAATTCAAAAAATGTTTGGAGGCGGTAATAATTGGATTAGTAGCAATGGTGGCTTTAGCATAAACGGAAGACGCTTTGGAGGCGGTAGCGGTATTCTAAAGTCTGAAATAGGAGGTGCAACTTATGCTGATGAATATGGTAAAGGGCTGGATGTAAATGCTAATTATTTTTATTCTGGTAGTGTAGCTGATAATGAATCTAAAAGAAGTAGAGAATATACACTTCCTGACAGAACTTATTTTTCAAATTCAAGCTCAAAATCAAATAATGAAAATTACAATAATAGTATCGATGCCGAATTTGATATTGAAATAGATTCTACTTTCTTAATAAATATAAAACCATCTTTTGTTCATAATAGACGCCAAGGAAATAATAATATTAAAGAAGAAACTTTAGATATTAATAACGTTTTAACGAATAATTTTGTTAGTAACTCTTATTCTGAATCAAGAGCTAAAAACTTTAGCAACGAGATCGCTTTAACAAAAAAAATTGGATCAAAAGGTTCATTTATTAAAGCTTCAATTAAAAATAAAATTGAGAAAGCAAATACAGAGGAAATTAACAAATCAACGATTGAAACTTTCGGAACTAATGCTGATACTGAGGAACGAGATCAAAAAAGCTCGATACAAAACAATTTAAACAGCTTCAACACACAAATAACGTATCGTTTACCTCTAATGGGTAAAAAAATGTTCTTGGATACAAAATATAGTTATTTAAAAGATGAAAGAAAAAATAAAGAAAGTACACTTGACTTCAATTCAATATTAAATGAATATAGTGATTTCAATAATGATTTAAGTTCAGATTTTTCCTATAATGACATTGCTAAAACACCCGCTTTAGAATTAATTTACAAAACAAAAAATTGGCGTTTCAATTTTGAAACAGGTTTAGTCAACAGAACATTAGAAAATACAGATAAACTACGCCCTAACTTAAGTTTAAAAAAAGAATTCAATAACATGAATTTAGATGCAGGGTTTAGATATACATTTGCATCAAAAGCTTCTATTTATTTTAACTATCGTTTAGATAATAGAATACCAACTATTAATCAAATTCAACCTTTTAAAGATGTTAGTAACCCGTCAAATATAATTACTGGTAACCCAAACCTAAAACCCTCTCAAAATCATAGAGCATATATTAATTACCACAAATACAATTGGCAAGCTGGTACTGGATTTTGGTTTTATTTAAGTGGTACTTTATATAATAACCAAATTATATCTAATGTAAATATTGATGATAAATTTGTTAGAACCTCTAGTTACGCAAACAACAATGGTGGTTACGATACTTGGGGAGGTGGTTCTTATAACAAAAAAATAAAGTTAGATTCTATTACAAGTTTAAAAATTAGATTAGGAGGTAACATTAGTGCTTTTAAAAACTTTAATATTATTAACGGTGTTAAAGAAGGAGCACAAACAACAGCTGTAAATCCTAATTTAGGAGCTACATTAAATTGGAATAAAACTATCTCTATAGAAACTCGTTATGACATTTCATTTTCTAAAACTAAATATGATGTAAACACAAATCAAAATCAAAGTTTCACAAGACATTCTTTAAGCTTTAGAACTAAAACTAACTTACCTAAAAAATTAGAATGGAGAAACAACATCAAATACACCTATAACCCAAATGTAATTGGTTTTAATAAAGATGCATGGTTTTGGAACTCTACTCTTTCATATTCAGTATTAAAAGACAACGGAACCATTAGTTTAAAAGCATACGACATACTAAGTCAAAACACAAATGCACAACGAAGGGCTAATTCAAATTATATAGAAGACTCAGAAAGCACAGTACTTCAACAATATTTTATGCTAGGGTTTAGTTGGAAATTTAACAGTTTAGGTAAAAAAGGAAAAATTAGGAATTATAATTTTGACATGTAATTTAAAAAAGCCATTATTTAAAATAATGGCTTTTTTATACACAAAAGTCAGTATCAAGTTAAAAAAACGACCAATAGCTTACAATTTTGTAAATTTGTCTTGGCTAAAAAGTAAGAAATGGAAGTTAATAGAATAGAAGAATTTAAAAATTTTGAACTCCCTTTACAATTAAACATCAGTTTTAAAAAAATATACCTGATGCTTAAAGAATATACTAGTGAGAACTATAAAAATCACCCTTTTCATACCTCAGCTAAAACCGTAAGAAAAGAAGTAGAGAAATTTCCTGAATTAATAAATGGTTTCTCTGATCTTTCTTTACTTAAAAAACACGAAGATTTAATAAATATATTATTAGAAGCTTTATTTCCTGAAATTTTAACCTTAAACGAAATTAAAGCAGCCACAGTACCTTTTACATTTACATCTTTCAAATTCACAAAACGCTTTGAAAACATTTTAAAGAACGCAGGTGATGATTTTGAATTAAAAGTACGTAATTTCGAAGATGACCAGAAATATATAATGGCTTGTACATTTATTTTAGCTAATGTTTATAATTACCCTATAGATTTAAAACGCCCTTTCTTTTTTGATATTCCTGATAAAAAATTAAACCTTATTAAGCATTATCGAGTTGCTTTTAATGGAGATTTTATGGACATAATACCAACAGAAAAAGCTCCAAAGATCACAGAAAAAGACATTAAAAATCTTTTAGACAACTTTGAAAATATTGATATTTGGAAAGAAAAATTTCCTAAAGACAGCTATATTTTTAATGGTTTTGGTATAATGAATTTATTTGACGTTACTATTGATGAGAACATTTCTGCAATTCAAAATGATTTATTGAGAGGAGATCAAAATTTAAATGAAGATCTACAAAAACACTTATCACAATTTTATAATATCAATGATTTAAAAGTCGGATATTCAGTTTTTGATTATACAAATTCTAATTTAGAACCATCTTCTTTAAAAAAGTCTAGTAGTTTCATTATAACTAAAGATCAAAATATTTCTTGTAGTAACGACAACTACTTTTGTAAAGGAATTATAAATAAAATATTTAATAACATACAACCAATAGCAATTTCGGATGTAGAAAAGTATGGAGTTGATTCTAACTTTAATCCTTTTTATAAAAAACTCAAAAAAGAAAAAATTGGCAGCATTATTCTATTACCAATCTCTACAGGTAAAAATAACGACTTAGCAGTTTTAGAAATAGCTTCACCTAGACCTTATGAATTAAATTCAATAAACTTAAATAAGCTTAAAGATTTAATTCCAGTATTCGAATCTGCTTCAAAAAGAGCATCGGAAGAGCATTTAAATACTCTAGAAGCTACAATACAAGAACATTATACATCTATCCATCCATCTGTAAAATGGCGTTTTTATGAAGCAGCAGAAAAATATCAAAAAGGTTTATTGAGCTAGTCATTTAATTTCCGTATATTATATTATTTAAACATTGAGACATGAAACAATTTGAAGGACAAAATATACTAAACTTTGTAAAAGAATTACCAAATGATGAAGCATGCAAGGCTTATTTAGCTAAAATTAAATGGCAAGATGGTTTTACTTGTAACCTGAGTTCGATTAATAAAAAGAGAGTTGATTAGTTTTAATCGTTTGA
>CAZCHR010000130.1:0-7020 GCA_964498665.1 uncultured Tenacibaculum sp.
TTGGTCATTCTTTTGGAGGAATGAGTTTACTTAATGCTATTTCTGATAGTTTTAAGATAAAAAAATTAGTTACTGTAGGTGCTTCTGATAAAATATCTGATGTAATTTTAAATTTTACTACAAATTTAAAAGTAAAACCTATTGTTGCTAAAAAAATTAAAAGCTTATTTGATAAAAAATGGACTCGTAATATTGATTCTCATTCTTCGAGTGTAGTAGCTAAAAAAATAACTATTCCAACATTAATTGTACACGATTCTAATGATGGTGATGCTCCTGTAAGTTGTGCTGTAAAAATTCGTCAAAACTTAAAAAGAGGATCACTATTAATTACTGAAGGTTTAGGACATACTAAAATTTTACGTAATAAAAAGGTTACCTCTCAAATAGTAGATTTTATTATAAAGTAAGCATGAAAAAAATTTTATTAACATTTATTTTAACTCTTTTTTTTAATTGTCTAGGAAATGCTCAAAGTAAAAAAACATACAAGGTTTCTAAAACGAATAAAGAATGGAAAAAATTATTAACTCCTAAACAATATTATATTCTTAGAGAAGCTGGTACTGAATACAGAAACTCTAGTCCATTAAATAAAAATTATAAAAAAGGAATTTACGTTTGTGCCGCTTGTAAAACACCTTTATATAAGTCCGAACATAAATATGACTCACGTTCTGGTTGGCCATCTTTTGATAGAGCCATAAAAAAGAATGTTGAACTAGATGTAGATTATAAAATTGGTTATGCTCGTACAGAATTAAAATGCAATACTTGCGGTGGGCATTTAGGACATTCTTTTAATGATGGTCCTCGCGAAACTACAGGAAAGCGACATTGTATAAATGGAGCAGCATTAAAATTTATTTCTAGAAAATAATTCTTCAAAAAATTGTAACTTAGAGCTGATTTAAAAATCAGCTTTTTTTTATGGATGCATCTTACTTACCTAGTGTAAAAAAACAATTTGAATATTATAAATTACTTGGTGACAAAACCTTTACTCAATTAACAGAAAATCAATTTTTCTGGTTACCAAATATTGATGATAATTCTATTGCTATAATAGCAAAACACGTTGCTGGTAATATGAAATCTCGTTGGACAAATTTCTTAACAGAAGATGGAGAAAAAGAATGGCGTAATAGAGATGATGAATTTATCAATTCATTTACCACAAAAGAAGAAGTTATTGCGTATTGGGAAATGGGTTGGAAATGTTTGCTTGAAGCTATAGACTCTATTAATGAAAATAATCAAAATACAATTGTTTATATAAGAAATCATGGACATACAATTACCGAAGCTATTAATCGACAACTTTGTCATTACTCTTATCATATTGGGCAAATTGTCTTTTTAGGAAAACTTCTTTTAGGTTATGATTTCCAATCATTATCCGTTCCAAAAGGAACATCAAAAGAATATAATAATGAGAAGTTTAGTAAAGAAAAAAGAAGAACTCATTTTACAGAAGATTTATAATGAAAAAAGAAAAAATAATTAATTTACTAGAAGAAAAACATCAAGAATTATTTAATTGGCTAGATAATCAATCAAAAGGTGTTTTTGAAAAAGGACCAAAAGAAAAATGGACTACAGGTCAACATATTGTACATCTGGTAGATTCAATAAAACAAGTAAATCGTGCTTTAAGTTATCCTAAATTTTTATTAAAATATAAATTCGGAAAATCAAATAGAGAAGTTAGAGCATATAGTGATATTGTAAAACGTTATCAAGAAAAACTATCTAAAAATCAAGATAAAGCAAGAGAATTTAACATTGATGTGAAAACTCCAAATCAGGAAAAATATAACCAATTGTTAAATACACTTCAAGTTCAAAATAAAAAACTACAGCATAAAACTAATAAATGGAAAGATAAAGATTTAGATAATTTAATATTACCACATCCATTAATGGGTAAAATGCCAATACGAGAAATTATTATGTGGACAGCTTATTATACTGAATATCATGTATCTATTTTAAAAGAGAAACATTAACCTAATTAAAGTTAACAACCTCATAAAGAGCTTAAAAAAAAGCAAAAATCTATCAACAAATTTCTTATATTTGTGCCTCTAAAAATGAAGCCGATACATGTTTAATAATTTAAGCGAAAAGTTAGATAAAGCGTTACATACGCTAAAAGGACACGGAAAAATTACCGAAGTTAATGTTGCTGAAACTTTAAAAGAAGTTCGTAGAGCTTTATTAGATGCCGATGTTAACTTTAAGATAGCCAAACAGTTTACTAAAACAGTACAACAAAAAGCACTTGGTCAAGATGTATTAACTACATTAAATCCAGGACAATTAATGGTTAAGTTGGTTAAAGACGAACTGACCGAATTAATGGGTGGCGATACTGTTGGTATTAACTTAGGTGGCTCTCCTACTGTAATTTTAATGTCTGGTTTACAAGGATCTGGTAAAACTACTTTTTCAGGTAAACTCGCAAACTTTTTGAAAACTAAAAAATCGAAACAAGTTTTATTAGTTGGTTGTGATATTTATCGTCCTGCCGCTATAAATCAGTTACGTGTAGTTGGTGAACAAATTGGTGTTGATGTTTATGCTGAAGAAGGAAACCAAGACCCTGTTGAAATTTCATTAAACGCAATTAAACATGCAAAAGCAAATAGCAAGAATGTAGTTATTATTGATACTGCTGGTCGTTTAGCGGTTGATGAAGAAATGATGAATGAAATTTCTAACATTCATAAAGCTGTAACACCACAGGAAACATTATTTGTTGTAGATTCTATGACAGGTCAAGATGCTGTTAATACAGCAAAAGCCTTTAACGATGTTTTAAATTTCGATGGAGTTATACTTACAAAATTAGATGGTGATACTCGTGGTGGAGCTGCATTATCTATTAAAACGGTAGTTGATAAACCAATTAAATTTATTGGTACAGGAGAAAAGATGGATGCAATCGATGTATTCCACCCTGATCGTATGGCTGATCGTATTTTAGGAATGGGGGACGTTATATCTTTAGTAGAGCGTGCTCAAGAACAATACGATGAAGATGAAGCCAGAAAATTACAAAAGAAGATTGCTAAAAATCAATTTGGTTTTGATGACTTTTTAAGTCAAATTCAACAAATCAAAAAGATGGGTAGCATGAAAGATTTAGTTGGAATGATTCCTGGTGCTGGTAAAGCCATGAAAGATGTTGATATAGACGATGATGCTTTCAAAGGTATTGAAGCAATTATACAATCAATGACACCTGTAGAAAGAAGCACACCAACAACAATAAACGCAAGTCGTAAAAAAAGAATTGCAAAAGGTTCTGGTAGATCTGTTCAAGAAGTAAATCAATTAATGAAGCAATTTAATCAAATGAGCAAAATGATGAAGATGATGCAAGGTGGTGGCGGAAGAAAAATGATGCAAATGATGCAAATGATGAAAGGAATGAGATAACATTTTAAGAGAAGCTATGGCTTCTCTTTTTTTTATATAAAATAACAACTCCACAACACAACAACAAAATGATTTTACTAGACGGTAAAAAAACATCTGCAGACATTAAAGAAGAAATAGCTCTTGAAGTGTCTGAATTTAAAAGAAACGATAAAAAAACACCTCATTTAGCAGCAATAATCGTAGGTAATGATGGTGCAAGTTTAACTTATGTAAATGCAAAAGTAAAAGCTTGTGAACGCGTTGGTTTTGAATCTACCTTAATAAGATTAAACGAAAATACAACAGAAGAAGAGTTATTAAACGAAATTGCTATTTTAAATGTAGATAAAGATATTGATGGTTTTATTGTACAACTACCACTACCCGACCATATCGATGAGCAAAAGATTCTAATGGCTGTTGATCCTGATAAAGATGTAGATGGTTTTCATCCTACAAATGTTGGTAAAATGGCTTTAAATTTACCTACTTTTATTTCTGCTACTCCATTTGGGATATTAGAATTATTAGACCGTTATAAAGTTGAAACCAGTGGAAAAAATGTTGTAGTAATTGGTCGTAGCCATATTGTTGGTAGTCCGATGAGTATTTTACTTTCTCAAAAAAGAAAAGTTGGTAACGCTACAGTAACATTAACTCATAGTAGAACTAAAAACTTAAAAGAAATTACTTTAAAAGCCGATATAATTATTGCTGCTTTAGGTATTCCTGAATTTTTAAAAGCTGATATGGTTAAAGAAAACGTTACAGTTATAGATGTTGGAATTACTCGTTTAGCTGATGCTTCTAAAAAAAGAGGGTTTCGTTTAGTTGGTGATGTTGCTTTTGAAGAAGTTTCTGAAAAAGCAAGTTTTATAACTCCTGTTCCTGGAGGTGTTGGTCCAATGACAATTGCAATGTTATTAAAGAATACATTACTCGCTTGTAGTAGGAAAAACTCATAAGTAATAATTACAATTTTTTTTAATAATAAAACCACTATCTTTTTGATAGTGGTTTTTAAAGTATAATTATTTATCTATTTTCATATTGCTTAACAAGCACAATGAGACCAATCTAATCCATAACGAGTTAATTGATGAGTTAAATAATCAAATGAACCGCCTGATGAGAAGCGGCAATATTGATCACAGCTAAAAAAAGGAAAACCTCCTTTAATTTCTTTTTGTTCTTTTTGATTTAATGTTTTCCCCAGATTTAAAATTTGTTTTTTCAAAATATTTAAAGTTTACTATTTTTAAATTCTTGGTCTTTTAAAGACACCCAAGTTTATGTCTATTCTTCGCGAAAGAATATTTTTATAAACTTATAAAAAACTTAAAATCAAATACATGTACTATATTACCAAATTCATATATTAAATTCCTCACCTTCATTTAACGCTATTGGTGTTTTATCTTTTTGAAATAATCTAGCAGTTAAATTTCCTTTTAATACAATTGATTCTCCATTAACCTCTAACCAGCTTCCCTCTCTCAAACCTAAAACAGTAGTTTCATTAAAAATATGATATTCTTTTATTCGTGTTTCACGAGTTTCTCCCATGTGAGTAGAACCTTCAATAGGATCTAAATAATGTGCGTTGATATTAAACGGTATTAAACCTAGGGTTTTAAAACTTGGTGGATAAACAATAGGCATATCATTGGTATTCATCATCGTTACTCCACAAATATTACTTCCTGCACTTGTACCAAAATATGGTGTTCTTTTTTTTATATTTTCTTTTAAAGAATTAATAATATCATTCTTATATAATTGATTTACCAATTCAAAAGTATTACCGCCTCCTGTAAAAATTCCTTCAGCTTTATTAATTGCTTCTATAGGATTATCAAATTCATGAATACCAACTATTTTTTTATCAATTTTATTAAATGCCTTATCTGCAATTTTAGTATAATCATTGTAACTAATACCTCCTGGACGTGCATATGGTATGAATAAAATCGTTTTTACTTCTTTAAAAAAAACAGAAAGAGTTGGTAAAATATATTCTAAATATCCACTACCATGAACTGTTGATGTACTTGCTATTATTAATTTTTTCATGCTTCAAATTAACAAAAAATTACCACTCCATTAAAACATTTTTAAGAGTCTTAGGTAGTTTATTTGTAATATGAAAAAAATTGCTTTCTTTTTATTCTTAATAATAACTAGTACAATCGTATCTCAGAATGGTCAAAAAATTATTTCTGGTCGTATTTATTTAGATAATATTCCAGTATAAGATGTTCATATTATCAACAAAAAATTAGGGATAGGTACCACTTCAAATGAAAATGGAAGGTTTGAAATTCTAGCTTCTAAAAATGAAATCCTTATTATATCTCATTTAAATATTGAGTTTAAAGAGCAAACTATATCCGATAAAAATATCAGTTCTAAAAAAATTAATATTTTTCTAAATAGTAAAAACCACCTATTAGATGAGATAATTATTGAAAAGAAAAAGGGAATTTTTGATGTTGATAAAGACATACTTCTACACAATGCGCCAATTGTAAATGCTAAAACATTAAAACTGCCTTATGCAAATTCTAAAAAACCTGATAAAAATAAAACTGTTGAAATTGAATCTGGTTTATCTGTAAGTATTGTTGGACTTGTAAATGCTTTAAACGGAAATACTAGGAGAAAAAAACTACTTCGGAAATTACAAATTGAAGATAATAACATAAAAAAAATAAGACAATATTTTACATATGGTTTCTTTGTGCGACAATTAAACATTAAAAAAGAGAGTATCAATCTTTTTATTGAGAGTTGTATTTCTAATGGGGTTATAAGTTTATATCGTAAAGACAAATTTTTAGAATTGACTTCAATTTTAATTGATAATAGTAAAAACTCTCCTTACCTAATTGATAAAGAAAATACAAGACTAACTCAAAAATAATTGCATGAAAAAACAACTATTATTAATTTTTATTTTATCTATTTCAATTTTAAAAATCATTGCTCAAAAAAAAAGAAAATTCTTATACGCTACTATAATAGATAATATAAATGTAATAGCTAATGCTCATATTATAAACACAAATACAAATCAAGGAACCTATTCAAATGAAAAAGGAGAATTTAGGATATTAGCTAAACCTAACGATAGTTTAAAAATCTCTTTTATAGGCTATAAAAATAAAATTGTAGTTGTTAATTCAAAGTATTTTGGAATGCAAATAAATTCTTTTTTACTTAAAAGAAAAGTAATTGAATTAAATGAAGTTGTTATAAAAAAGCATAATTTATTAGGTAGGTTAGAACTTGATATAAAGACAACTCCTAAAAATAGAATATCTGAAATGGTTAATAATCTTGTAAATAGTATAAAAAAAATGAAATATAATGATATACTTAATATGCCTATTGGTAAGGATGAATTACATTTAAGAAAAATAAAAGCCCCTGGAATCCCTAATTCTTTTTCTGGCGCTGGAGCTAGTGTTAGTTTTGGACTCGATAGAAAAGCTCAAGAAAAAAGAAGAATGAGAAAAGAAATTTCATTTAAAGAAAATTTTCCTAAAATGTTGATCTCTGAATTTGGAAAAAAATTCTTTTTCAAAGATTTAA
>CAZCHR010000131.1:0-6997 GCA_964498665.1 uncultured Tenacibaculum sp.
TTACAAAGATATGTTGATGAATTTGTGTTTAGATATAATACAAGAAAATTTAGTGAAGGATTAAGATTCGATGTACTTTTAAGAAATATGGAAAACAGAATAACTTACAAAGAATTAATAAATGGGTAAGCAAAATATATTAAATGTAAATAGCAAGAATGTATTGATATATTCAGATGATAATGATGAAGACTACATTTCCTTAACAGATATGGTAAAAGGAGTTGATGGAAATGGAGGCAACATTGATAATTGGTTAAGGAATAAAAATACAATAGAATTTTTAGGGGTATGGGAGGCTTTAAATAATGAAAACTTTAATTCCCTCGAATTCGAGGGAATTATGAATCAAGCTGGATTAAACAGATTTCACTTATCTGTAAAACAATGGGTTGACAAAACAGGAGCTAAAGGACTTATCTCTAAAACAGGTAGATATGGTGGAACTTACGCTCATAAAGATATTGCATTTGAATTCGGAGCATGGATAAGTCCAGTTTTTAAATTGTACTTAATAAAAGAGTATCAACGTCTTAAAAAACAAGAAAGTGATACGCATAATTTAGAATGGAATGTTAAAAGAGTTTTATCTAAAGCTAATTACCATTTTCATACAGATGCAGTTCAAAAGCATATTATTCCTAACTCAAATTTACCTGAAAATAAAAAAGGAATTGAATATGCAAAAGAAGCTGAATTATTAAACATTGCTGTCTATGGTTATACTTCTAAAGATTGGAAAATAGTTAATAAAGATAAGGCTAGTAAAGGTCTCAATATGAGAGATTTTTCAAGTATGAATGAATTAACAGTAATGTCTAACATAGAATCATTTAATGCAGAAATGATTAAAAGAGGTGTTAGTAAATCTGCAAGGTTTGATGTTTTAAAAAAAACAGCAAAAGAGCAGTTAGAGAAATTGAAGAGTATGGACTTAATTAAGTCAGTCAGAAAACAAAATGATATGACTTATATTGATGCTCAAAAACTATCAGGAGAAGAATTAGTTGAAATAACAAGCAAATCTATTTTAGAAAAAAATATTGAAAATTTAGAAAAATTTAAAGAACAGAAAAAACTATCTAATTTAAATAAATCATTAAAAAAAGGGTTAGAATTTAAACCAAAAAAAGAAAAATAAAGTATGTAAATTAGCAAGGTGCTAGAACAAGCACCTTTTTAAAATATTGAATAAAGCGTTAGCTATTATTTTGGTATCCGAAATCTGACAGTTTCCATCTATACCACAAGATAATAAGTTTAATGCTCACGTTATGGCGTGGGTGTAATTTATCTTGGTATAGGGTTTTGTCAGAACCTCGGAACAGGTAAGGTTGCAAACCCACGCTTCTTATTTTTATAAACTTCACTTAGGGTTTGAGTGAAAAACTAAAACCTTTTAAAATTATGAGGAAGTTATTTTTATTATCAGTAATCTTATTGTTTATCTCTTGTTCTGACAGTAGCGAGGATTTGAGTGGTAGAGTTGAAAAGTTTTTTGTTAAAGTAGAAACCGTTTGTAAAAGTGGCAATACTAGGCAGTATCAAATCACAGAAGATACCAGAACAGCCATTTCTGAAAAGTTATCAAAATATGGTTCTGACTGTACTTGGATTAACATAAAAACCGTTAAAGGAAAGAAAACCGATGGTTATTATGTTGAAACATGGGCTGTAAAAGAATAGTAAATTTTAAAGTGGTCAAAATTGACCACTTTATTATTATACCTTTGGTGTAAAGATGTATGTAATTACCTAAATTTATATTAGTCTGTCAACTTATTTTAGGGTGATTCATCTATTTTTTATAATACTCGTTAAGAACAGATTTTCTACCTATAGTTTTAGTAATAATATCGTTTTCTAGTTTCCATCCTCTAGCTGGAGAATATTCTCTACCGTACCAGATTATTTGCAAATGAAGATCGTTCCATAATTCTCTAGGAAACAATCGTTTTGCATCTTTTTCTGTTTGATTAACACTTTTTCCGTTTGATAAATTCCAACGAAACATTAATCTGTGTATATGAGTGTCTACAGGGAATGCTGGCACACCAAAAGCTTGACTCATAACAACACTAGCAGTTTTATGACCTACAGCAGGTAACTCCTCTAAATATTCAAAGCTTTCAGGAACTTCCCCATTATGCTTTTCAATTAAAATTTTAGATAATCCATGAATTCCTTTAGATTTCATTGGCGATAACCCGCAAGGTCTAATAATTTCTTTTATTTCTTCTACGGTCATTTTTACCATATCAAAAGGATTATCTGCTTTAGCAAATAACAAAGGGGTAATCTGATTTACTCTAACATCAGTACATTGAGCAGATAACAAAACAGCAATTAGTAATGTATATGGATCTTTATGATCTAAAGGAACCGGTATTTCAGGGTATAATTTTTCTAACGTATTTATAACAAATTGTATTTTGTCTGCCTTGGTCATTTTAATATCTTTATATCCACAAAAATACAAATTATGACTACATTAAAAATAGGAGATAAAGCTCCCAATTTTGAATCTGTTGATGAGAAAGGAAATGTTATAAAATTATCTGATTATAAAGGAAAAAAATTAGTGTTATTTTTTTATCCAAAGGCTAGTACACCAGGTTGTACTGCAGAAGCTTGTGATCTAAGAGATAATTATCAAACTTTTTTAACTAAAGGCTATGATGTGTTGGGGGCAAGTGGAGATTCAGCTAAGCGTCAGCAAAATTGGATAAATAAACATGAGTTACCTTTTCCGCTATTAGCTGATGAAAGTAAGGAGGTTATTAATGCTTTTGGTGTTTGGGGTCCAAAGAAATTTATGGGACGTGAATACGATGGGATTCATAGAACAACTTTTGTAATTGATGAAAATGGGGTTATAGAAGATGTAATTACTAAAGTGAAAACAAAAGCACATACTGAGCAGATTTTAGGATAATAAAAAAACCGAGCATTAGCTCGGTTTTTTATTTTTATTTAGTTTTTTAGTTCTGCTTGTATTTGTTTACTTGTTTGTGTACTACCATCATGAGACCAACCTGGAGGCATAAAAACATATTTTAAACGAGTGCCTAAGGGTAGATCTTTTTTATTGAGAAAGAAGTCAGCAAAGATATCTTTCCATTCGTGTAGTAATATGTTTATAGGTCCTTTGTCATCTAGAGGTTTAGTTAAACCATACTCTAATTTTTCATATTCATCTTCAGTTAATTCTTTTTGAAAAGTACCAAACATTCTGTCCCAAATAATTAAAAACATCCCCATGTTTTTATCTAAATATTTTAAGTTTGATGCATGATGTACTCTGTGATGAGAAGGTGTTACAAAAATATATTCCCATATACGTAATAAAAAACCAGCAATACCTTTTCTGTTATTTGGTTTAATAAAGTTTGTATGACAAAGAGTTCCGTAATTCTGATTCATTGCATACGCAAACATTATATGTAAAGGTTCAATTCCAACTAAAATTAACGGAATTAAAAACATAAAACGATATAAAGGTTGAAATACAGGAGATCTAAATCCGGTAGTTAAATTATAAAAACCAGAGTTATGATGTGTTACATGTACTGCCCAAAAAAACCTTGAATGATGATCTACATAATGATGAATATAGTACAAGAAATCTTGCCCAACAAAAGCTACAAACCAATATAAAAATCCAGTGGTTTCCCAATTAATTAGACGATATTTAAAAAAGAAATCCATTACTATAAAAGAAGTAACATACATTAATCCATCCAAAGCAACGTTTATAAGTGCGAAATAAACATTTGTAGAAACATCTTTAAACTCATAATTTTTAGCTTTTCTTCTATAGCTAAAATAAATTTCAATAAGGATTGCTACTGCAATAATAGGAACAAACCATTTGTAAGCGTTTTGATGAGTGAAAATATCCATAATATATTATTTTACAAGCGTTTTTCTATCCAGCTTTTAAAGCTGTAAAAATTTTGTGGAGCAACTCCATGACCAACAGGATATTCTGAATACTCACTCTTTAAATTATAATTATTTAATAAATTTGGTGCTTTTCTTGCCCAGTCAATAGGTAAAACTTGGTCAACAGTTCCATGAGAAATGTAATAATCAGTTGTAATATTTTTTGCAATTTCCTTAGGCAACAAATCTTCATTAACATAGCCACTTAAAGCTATTACGTGATTTACTTTGTTAGGGTAAAATAAACTTAAAGAGTAGCTTAATATAGCACCTTGACTAAAGCCTAATAGAAATGTTTTATCAGGATTTGTATCGTATTTTTCTTTTATTTCATCAACAAAAGAGGCGATTTCATCTATTGATTCTTTAGCTTGAACTAAATCAGAAAACTTACCATTGTTTGCATCAAAATTAATAGCATACCACGCATAAGAACCAAAGCCCATACTATGAGGAGCTTGCACACTAACTATTAATAAATCATCAGGTAATTCTTCTGCAAATGAAAATAAATCTTGCTCATTACTACCATATCCATGCAGTAAAATTAACAAAGACGGGTTGGTAATTGCTTTTTTAGGTTTTCTAACTATATAATGTAAACTCATGTACTTAAATTCCTTTAAACCAATCTTGAAATTGCTCTCCAAAAATTGGAATTACTTTTTTTTCTTCCTTTAAAACAGCCATAAAACTAATAACCCAAAGAACAAATAAAATTACACCAACAATCCAACCAGCAAAACTTCCTAGATATTTATAAACAACCCAAGTGTTTAAAAAAGAAAGAAGGTTTAAACCGATCATTTGTCTTATATAAAAATTTGCAAATGAATTTCTCTTATTCATATTTAATACAAAAGCGATTATTAGTCCAATAACCCAAAAATGACAAATTATTGCATTTGTTTTTCCTTCGTTTACTGTTTGATTTCCCATAATTAAGAGTTTAAAATAAGTTGATTTTTATTGTAAATTCCATACACTTTTCCTTTTAGTTCTTTATTTAAAAAGATGCTATTTTTTGATGTTGAAATAATATTTTTTTCTGAGAAAGTGTAGGCTCCATCTGGAGAGAATATTGATAAATCAGCTTTTTGATTTTCTTGAATTGATGTTTTTTCTATTCCGAATCTTTCTCTAGGATTGTTAGATAAACATTTTACTATTGTTTCAATATCTAAAACAGTATTTAAAGCTCCAAAAGCGCTTTCTAAACCAATGGTTCCGTCTTTTGCAGTAGAAAATTCTACTTTTTTATGCTCAACATCAATAGGATTATGGTCTGATGTAATAATATCAATAGTTCCGTCTTTTAAACCTTTTAATAAAGCTTTGGTGTCTTTAGACGTTCTTAAAGGCGGGTTTACTTTTTTATTACCATCAAAACCATGTAATTCATCATCTGTTAAAATTAAATTATGAATAGCAACGCTACAAGTAACATCGAGTCCTTTCTTTTTAGCTTCTTTAATTAATTTAACAGATTTTTCAGTTGAAATTGTAGGAATGTGTAGTTTGCCTCCAGTATATTCAAGTAAAAATAAATCACGAGAAATTTGAATTTCTTCAGCTAAAGCAGGAATTCCTTTTAAACCTAAAAGAGTACTATTTTTTCCTTCATTAGCAACTCCATCACCAGCAATTAAATTATTTTTAGGAAAGCTTAAAGCTAAACCATCAAAGTTTTGAGTGTATAGTAATATAATTTTTAATAAATTATCGTTAGAGATAGCTTTATTATAATCACCAAAAGCGATAGCTCCAGATTGTTGCATGTCATATAACTCCGCCATTTCTACACCTTTACTTTTTTGAGTTAAAGCACCAATAGGGTATAGGTTAGTAGCAAAACCATTTGCTTTATTTATTAAAAACTCAACAGAAGCTTTATTATCAATAATTGGGTTTGTATTTGCATTTATAGCAACAGCAGTAAAACCACTTTTTGCCGCTACTTTTAAACCATTTTTTATGGTTTCTCTTTCTTCGTACCCAGGCTCACCAAAGGAAACACTAGAATCAAACCAACCCGTAGATACATGTATGTTATCAAGTTCTACAACATTATATTCTTCTTTTTTAGAAATATTACTATCAATTTTAGTAATTATTCCATTGGTAATTAAAATATCTTTTGTTTGTAAATGAAAAGAGCTTGAAGCATCTATGATTTTTGCCGATTTTATAAGCGTTATCATGGTTTAAAGAATTTTAGAATAAAAATTTCTAAGAGCAAAGATACAATGGCTAAAGCTAAAAACCATTTCCAAAGCCATTGAATTTTATTTTCATTATTAATACTTTTTAAAGTATTCTTAACAGAGTTAGAAATCGTTGTATTCTTAATGTTTGAAACATCTAAATATTTTAATAAACTTTCTTTTTTAGAATAGTTAAAAGCAATGTTTTTTATAGTGTTTTCTTGTTGTTTTATTTGATAAAAACCAGCAATTAAAGGCTTGTTTTTTGTTGTAATACGAACTTTGTTTTGAAATGTTTGTTGTAAAGGAATAAAAGATGTGGCATTGTTAGTTATTGATAAAACCTCATTCTTACCTAGTTGTTTATCAATATCAAAACTATTTTTTTCTCCATTAGTGTAGTATAATTTTGATAATTGTAAACTTTGTTTTCCAATTTTATAAAAAACAGGTACAATTAAAGGTGAATTTGTAAAGTTGCTATTATCTTTATTTAAAGGTGCAGCAATCCAATAAAAAGAAGATTTGAGTAAGTTTATTTGTTTTATAAAACCTTCTTTGTTTTGAAAAGAAACAATTGAACTTGCATTTTTAAACGATGTATTAAAAGATGTTTTTACAAAGGGGTATTGAAAATTACGAACTTCTTTTTCAAAAACATTTTTTAAAAGAGGATGTTTGTAGTTAATTTCACTAATTTTTAATGAGTCATTTTTTTGAGATAACACACGTCCAATATTAACTTTATTTAAAAGATTATTATAAGATTTTATTGTCGCTTCTTTATGAGGAATAACAAGAATGTTACCTCCTTTTTTAGAATACTCAACTAAAGTATTAATTAAAGT
>CAZCHR010000132.1:0-6906 GCA_964498665.1 uncultured Tenacibaculum sp.
AAATTATTTAATTGATTGTCTTTTTTATTATCGCTAATCGTCCAAAAGAAACCTATAAAAAAGAAGCGATCAGCATTTGGGATAATTGCTTGCCTATCAAAAATTCCATTCATATTTGGTGTGTTCTTGTAATTATACCCAAATACATTTTGAGTTCCCAATACGTTGTTTACTGAAAAATATAAAATCTTTTGTTGATTGATTAAATACGCCCAATTAAGACTTACTGAATTGTAATTTTTAGTTTTATCATTTAAAAAGCCATTTACATCCGCATTTGGATTGGTATAATTTCTTCCTGATGCAAAATTATAACTAAAACCTACTTGACTTTTTAAATCCTCTACCCAATGTTTTGCTACTACTGATAAATTATGTTTTGAAGCAAAATTTGGCGTTGCCGTTATTGGATAATTTTTATAGTCTCTCTCAGTATCTAAATAAGAATATGAAACCCAATAATCTGTATTTTTTATATTTTTATTATCCCTCCAAAAAATATCAACTCCTTTAGCAAAACCTTTTCCTAAGTTTGAATAATTTGATGTTGGTAAAGCAAATTGAGAATCATATTTTACTAAATCTTGATATTTTTTATAATATCCTTCTATTCTTAGTATCTGTTTATTTTTAACATATTGATAGTTTGCAATAAAGTGTGATGTATTTTCTGCTTTAAAATTGGTATTAAATTTTAAATAATCATTTTTAGGGTTTTGATAAAATCGACCATACGCTAATGAAAATTGAGCATTTTTACCTGATTTATAAGCCAATGAAGCTCTTGGTGAAACCGTAAACTCTTTTAATAATTCAGAATACTCTCCACGAATACCAACTTTTGATGCTAATTTTTTAGAAAAGAAAATATCTGCCTCAGCATATGTTCCTAAAATGTTATTGTCAAATCCGTAATTAAAATCTCCATTTAAATCACTATTATAATCTTCTTTAAAATCTGTAATAAAATATTCTGCACCAAAATTTAATTTAAAACGATTAGAAAAACGTTTTTTCATCGCTACTTTAAAATGCGCAGAGTTTTCATCATCAGTAACTTTATCATTTATAATTTTAATATCAGAATGATCGTTTGTAAAACTTAGTCCTGCTGCTATTTTCCAACCATCACCAAAATTATTTTTATATGAAGTATTAAAATATAAGTTTCTATTTTTTAACCCAAAACGGAATCCATTTGAATAATTTATATCCTCTTGAATCATATCAAAATCAGTATAACTAAACGCTCCGTATACTTTTAATAATGATTCATTTTTAAACTTAAATCTATATACAGCTTCTCCACTTAGCGTTTGCACAGGTTTATTCCATGTATTTCTATCTGGAAATGCAGATTGATAAGGTGCTAAATTAATATACGACGCGTTTACACTTAACGAGTTTTTTCCAAAAACTTGAGTATTACCAACACCTAAACCAACTGTCATAAAAGACAGATCAGTTTTTTCTTCAAGAGCTTCATCATTTGTGTTTAACAATAAAACACTCGACAAAGCTTGTCCGTATTCTGCTGAATAACCTCCTGTAGAAAATGTAATTCCTTTAAATAAGAAAGGTGAAAACCGCCCACGAGTTGGAATATTTCTTGCCGACGGAGCATAAGGTGTAAATACACGGATTCCATCTACAAACATTTGTGTTTCTTCCGCTTCTCCTCCACGAACAAATAATCGTCCATCTTCATCTACAGTTGAAGTTCCTGGCAATGTTTGTAACGCTCCAACAAAGTCGCCCAAAGCACTTGCAGTGGTAACAACATCTAAAGGTTTTAATGCTGTTACTTTAGCATTATTTCCAGCTTCAAATGTTCCTGCATTAATAGTTACCGCATCTAATGTGTTAACATCTTCCCGTAATTTTATTTTTAAATTATGAAACGTTGAAACTTTAGCTATTTTAACAAAAGTTTCAAAAGAGATAAAAGAAATTATCAATGTTTGCGTTCCCTTTTCTGATGTTTTGAAAAAAAAATTTCCGTTTTTATCTGATGAAGCCCCATCGTAAGTCCCATCTAAATATACATTTGCTCCTTCAATAGAATTTCCTTTTTTATCAGTTACAGTTCCCGAAACTGTGTTTTGAGCTATTAAATAGCCTTGAAAAAATAGACATAAAATAAATAGTAATTGTTTCATAGTATCGTTATTTGATACTACAAAACTCCTTTCTTTTTATAATTTACCATAAAAA
The DNA here is from genome assembly GCA_964498665.1 of uncultured Tenacibaculum sp. Lineage (GTDB taxonomy): Bacteria > Bacteroidota > Bacteroidia > Flavobacteriales > Flavobacteriaceae > Polaribacter. The sequence goes on from CAZCHR010000132.1 coordinate 2,215, forward strand.
GATGCACCCAATCGTATAAAATTAACGACGAACTGTTTTTTGCTTCTGAAAAACCTTAATTTTATTTAAATACATCTTTTTAAGTATTAAAATTTTAAAATTAAAAAGCATGTAATATTTGATAAAAATGTATTTTTACATGGTATAAAAACACATGATGGCACACGATTTAAGTGATTATAGAAAATCATACGAAAAACAAGAATTACTAAAAAGTAATTGTCCAGAAAACCCAATTGAGCTTTTTAGAAATTGGTTTTTTGCTGCGGATGAATCTGAAATGGTTGATGAAGCAAATGCCATGACAATCTCATCAATTGGTACAGATGGTTTTCCGAAGAATAGAATTGTTTTATTAAAAAAATACACTTGGGAAGGTTTTATTTTTTACACCAATTATAATTCTGAAAAAGGAAAAGCGATTTTAAACAACAATAATGTTTGTTTATCTTTTTTTTGGGCTGGTTTAGAACAACAAATTATTATAAAAGGAACTGCTGAAAAAATAGCTAAAAATTTATCTGATGGATATTTCGAGTCAAGACCAGATGGAAGTAAACTTGGGGCTTGGGCATCAAAACAAAGTGAGATTGTAAATTCTCGAAAAGACCTTGACAACCAACTAAAGACATTTGAAGAAAAATTTAAAGGAAATGAAATTCCACGTCCAGAACATTGGGGTGGTTTTATTGTAAAACCAATATCAATTGAGTTTTGGCAAGGGCGTCCTAACAGAATGCATGATCGTATTCGATATACTTTAGAAAAAGATTTTTCTTGGAAAATTGAAAGATTACAACCGTAATTTTTATATTTACGCAGCTACAAAAACTAAATGAAAACACTTTATATAGTTCGTCACGCAAAATCATCATGGAAATATGATAGCGTTGAAGATATTGATAGACCTTTAAAAGAACGTGGTATTAACGATTCTCATTTACTTTCTAAATATCTATCTAAAGAAATAAAAAGACCAGATGTATTTGTTTCAAGTAGTGCTAATAGAGCTTTACATACTGCTGTTATTTTTTGTGAAAACTTTAATTACCCTTTATCTAATTTAAAAATCAAACGTCAATTATACAGTTTTAGCGATGGATACTTAGTTAAAACGGTAAAAGCTTTAGATGATAGTTTTAATAGTGCCATTATTTTTAGCCATGACCATGGTATTAATAGTTTTGTTAATAAATTTGGTAGTAAGCCTATAGCTCACGTAAGTACCTGCGGTGTAATCGGAATAGAGTTTAAAGACAAACATTGGAAAAATATTAAAAAAGGAATTACTACATTAGTAGAGTTTCCAAAAAATCACAGATAAACCTATATATTTTGAAAATTAAAAAATATGGCGCTATCGATATAGGTTCTAATGCCGTACGATTATTAGTAGCCAATGTTATCGAAGAAAAAGATAAAGAACCTCAATTTAAAAAATCATCTTTGGTTCGTGTTCCTATTCGTTTAGGAGCTGATGCCTTTGTTAGCGGTACGATATCTGAAGAAAACGTTAATAGAATGATTGACGCTATGGAAGCTTTTAAATTAATTATGAAAGTTCATGGCGTAGAAAAATATAAAGCTTGTGCTACTTCAGCAATGAGAGAAGCAGAAAACGGAATTGATGTAGCAAATACTATTCTTAAAAAAACTGAAATTAAAATTGATATTATTGATGGTAAAAAAGAAGCTGCAATAATATCTTCTACTGACTTAAATCAATTAATAGAATCTGACGCTACTTATCTTTATGTTGATGTTGGTGGAGGTAGTACAGAATTTACCTTATTCTCTAAAGGACGAATTGTTAATTCTAAATCTTTTAAAATTGGTACCGTTAGACTTATCAATAATAAAAAGTCTGAAAATAAAATTATCTTCAAAAAAGTTCAAGAATGGATAGAAGAGAATACCAAAAACTACAAACGTATATCTTTAATAGGTTCTGGTGGAAATATTAATAAGCTATTTAAAATGTCTGGTAGAGATGCTGGTAAACCAATATCTTATATTTATTTAAATGCTCAATATCAATTCTTAAAAAAAATGAGCTATAGAGAACGAATTTCTGAGTTAAGTTTAAATCCAGATAGAGCAGATGTTATTGTTCCTGCAACAAAAATTTACCTTTCTGCAATGAAATGGAGTAATGCTCGAAAAATATTTGTTCCTAAAATAGGGCTATCAGACGGTATAATTAAAAGCTTATATTTCAATAAATTATAACCACTTCCTAACACTTCTTTAACGTTATTTTTTTCCATATATTTGTTTTTATGTGACTTTCCTTACTTTAATGTGTCATATAAATTGAATAATCACAAACAAATTTTTATTTATTATGAGAAAACTATTACTAACGGGGGTTTTATTAGGTTTTGCACTTAATACGACCGCTCAAGATTTACCAACAAATGCTGAACCTGGAAAATGTTATGTCCGCTGTAAGACTCCAGAAGTATGGAAAAATCAAGATGTTACCATCGAGGTTGCTCCTGCTTACAAAAGAATTGTAACACACCCTGCAGAATATAAAACTGTAACTGAAAGAGTTTTGGTTGACGAAGGAAGCCAAAAACTAGTAGTTGTTCCTGCTAAATACGGAAAAGAAACTTATTCTGTAGTAACAAAAGAAGCTGCTCAAAGAATTGAAAAAAGTTTAGGTAGAGCATCTTCTGCAACAGAAACTGTTATTACTAAAGAAGCTTCTCAAAGGTTAGAAGTTATACCAGCTAAATATGAAATGCGTGATGTTGTAGTTACTGTTAAAGAAGCTACTCAACGTTTACAATTAGTCCCTGCAAAATACGAAACAAGAGATGTTGTAGTTACTACTAGAGAAGCAAGCCAACGTTTAGTAAAAGTACCTGCTAAAACAAGTACTGTTACCGAAACTGTAGTTACTAAAGAAGCTTCTCAAAGATTAGTTGTTGTGCCAGCTAAATATGAAATGCGTGATGTTACTGTTACTATTAAAGAAGCAGGACAACGTATCGAAGTAATACCAGCTAAATATGAAATGCGTGATGTTACTGTAGTAGTAAAAGAAGCATCTCAACGTATGGAAGTTGTTCCTGCTGTGTATGCAACAGAAACTCTTTCTTATAAGAAAAGAGATTATGGCTCTAAATTAAGTGTTATACCTGCCGCATTTAGTAACGATAGTGAAACTATTGAAATTAAAGCTAAATCTGCAAGATGGCAAATGAGCGAGAAAGCTCCTGATTGTGAATCTTCTGACCCTAATGATTGTCGTTACTGGTGTTTTAAAGAAGTACCTGCTCAATATCAAACAATAAACAAAACTGTTTTAGATAGAGATGCAAACACTATTTCTAAGCCAACTTGTAACGAAAGTACTTCACCTACTAATTGTGGAATGGCTAGTTATACTAAAAGAGTTTTAAAAACTCCTCCAACCACAAGAACTATTGATATTCCTGAAGTAACGAAAGTTATTAAGAAGAGAGTAATGACTACTCCTCCAACTACAAGAACTATTGATATTCCTGCTGTAACTAAAATTATTAAAAAGAGAGTAATGACTACTCCTCCGACTACAAAAACTATTACTATTCCAGAAGTTACTACTACTGTTAAAAAAACAGTTACTATTCCTGAATCTACAAAAGTTATTGAGATACCAGCTGTAACTAAAATAGTTAAGAAAACTGTAATGGTAACACCTCCATCTACAAAAACTATTGACATTCCTGCTGTAACTAAAATCATTAAGAAAAGAGTAATGGTTACTCCTCCAACTACGAGAACTATTGCTATTCCTGAAGTTACAACTACTGTAAAGAAAACTATACCTGCAGTTAATACAACTAAAGTTATTACTATTCCTGAAGTTACTTCAACAATGACAAAAACTGTAATGGCTACACCTCCTTCTACTAGAGAAATTAAAGGTAACCCTGTTTACAGAACTTTAAAGAAAACTGTTTTAGTAAAAGACGCATGGAAAGAAGAAATTCCTGTTACTGCTAAATATAAAACTGTTACCAAAGAAGTTTTAGTTTCTAAAGGTGGATTAACTTCATGGAAAGAAGTTGAATGTAAATTAGTTGTAAACACTCCATTACCAATTAACTGGAACTTAGGAAGTGCAACTTTAACATCAGGTGCTAAACGTTTAATTGACTCTAGATTATTACCTATTTTAAAAGATGGTGTTGCTGTAGCTATTGAATCTCATACAGATTCTAGAGGTTCTAAAGCAAGTAATCAATCTTTATCTGAAAGAAGAGCTCAATCTGTAGTAAACTACTTAATTACTAAAGGAATTAACCCTAGTCAATTAACTGCTAATGGTTACGGTGAAAATAGATTAACTAATAGATGTTCTGATGGTACTTCTTGTACTGAACGTGAGCACGCTGCAAATCGTAGAACTACATTTAGAGTTGTTAATCAAAAATAACTCTAATTAGATTACTTCTAACAAAGTAAATCAAAAAGAAAAACCGAGCTTTCGCTCGGTTTTTTGTTTTATAATATTATAAAAACTCCCTTTATTTAAAACATTCTATTTAAAGTATAAATTTATCATTATTAAGTTTAATTTTAAGCACCTTTTAAACCTCAAACATACAAAGAGTTTTATTTAGCTTATAGTTAAGTAAATACTCATTGGAATTGCAAGAAAAAACTGGACAATAAGTTAAGCAGCCTTTTTGTTATTAA
>CAZCHR010000133.1:0-6806 GCA_964498665.1 uncultured Tenacibaculum sp.
ATGACTTTTAGTCGTAAAGGAAACTATGGCACTTTCAGTCCATAGTGGTTCATTTCTTTTAGTTTTTTCAATTCAGATAAAGCAACATCGTGTTTATCACGCTTTTCTTTATAAACTGGTCCTTTTCCTAGTAGTTTTGTTCCTTTTCTCCCTTCGGCTTCTGCAATATAGGTTTCATATAAAGTATTTACTTCGTTTTCTTTAGCAGTTATTTCATTTTTTAATGAAAGGATATCTGTATTTAAACTTGCTATTTCTGGAGTAAATTGTTGAGCGATTTGTATTTTGTTATCCAGCGTCATTTGATTTTTCTCTGTTAACAAAACTTGATTTATTTCTTTTTCAAATATTTTTAACTCCAAGGGTTTAGAGGTTACCATAGCAATAATAAATGCTAAAATTAAACGCGGAATTACTTGAATAACTTCTTTTCGTTTAGAATCGCTTTTCTTGATGGTAGAAACAATAAAACGATCTAAATTAAAAATTAACAATCCCCAAAGAATTCCGAAAAAAATAGCAGAGTAAAGGTTGTCGAAAACAGTGAGTAATGCATAGCTACAAGCTATGGTTGCCATAAGAGCTGTAAAAAAAACAGTTGCACCAATACCTGCATATTTATTTTGCTCGCCATTAGAGCAATCTTTAATTAGATGAATATCTACTCCTGAGCAAATGAGAAAAAATTGTTTTAACATACAATCGATTATATATTATAAGAACGATTTTTTTAGATAAATGTTACAAAAAAGCCTCACTTAGTGAGGCTTTTAATTAGTTTGTTAGGATTTTAAAGTGTTAATTATTTAGATAATTCTGTGAAATATTTATAAAAATATGGGATTGTTTCAATCCCTTTTAGGTAATTCCAAACCCCAAAGTGCTCATTTGGTGAGTGAATTGCATCAGAATTTAAGCCGAATCCCATTAAAATAGTTTTACTTTTTAGTTCTTGTTCAAATAAAGCGACGATAGGAATGCTTCCTCCGCTTCTTTGCGGAATAGGCGTAACTCCGAATGTTTCTTTATAAGCTTCGCTTGCTGCTTTGTAGCCAATATTATCAATAGGCGTAACATAACCTTGACCTCCATGATGAGGTTTTACTACAACAGATACAGATTTAGGAGCAATACTTTCAAAATGATTTTTAAATAATTCGGTAATTTCTTCCCATTCTTGTCCTGGTACTAAACGCATTGATATTTTAGCATATGCTTTTGAAGCAATTACGGTTTTTGCACCTTCGCCAGTGTATCCACCCCATATTCCGTTAACATCTAAAGTAGGGCGAATAGAATTACGTTCGTTTGTTGTGTATCCTGCTTCACCATAAACATCATTAATTTTTAAAGCGTCTTTATAATCATCTAAAGAAAAAGGAGCTTTTGCCATTTCATCACGTTCTTCACGAGATAATTCTTCTACTTTATCGTAAAAACCAGGAATAGTAATATGATTATTTTCGTCATGTAAAGAAGCTATCATTTTGGTTAAAATATTAATTGGGTTTGCAACTGCACCACCATATAAACCAGAATGTAAATCTCTATTAGGTCCAGTAATTTCAACTTCAACATAACTTAACCCACGTAAACCGGTAGTAATTGACGGAATATCGTTGGCAATCATTCCGGTATCAGAAATTAAAATAACATCATTAGCTAGTTTTTCTTTATTTCTTGGAACAAACCAAGATAAACTTTCTGAACCAACTTCTTCTTCACCTTCTATCATAAATTTTACATTACAAGGTAAATTTCCTGTTGATGTCATGTATTCTAATGCTTTTACATGCATATACATTTGTCCTTTGTCATCACAAGCACCACGAGCAAAAATTGCTCCTTCTGGATGAATATCAGTTTTTTTGATAACAGGTTCAAACGGAGGAGATATCCATAACTCAATAGGATCTGCAGGTTGTACATCGTAATGACCGTAAACTAAAACAGTTGGTAAGTTAGGATCAATTATTTTTTCTCCATAAACAATTGGATAACCTGGTGTTTCACAAAGTTCTACTTTATCGCATCCAGCTTTTTCTAAGCTGTTTTTCACAGCATCGGCAGTGTTTAATACATCTTGATTATAAGCAGTATCAGCACTTACTGATGGGATTTTTAATAAGTCGACAAGTTCTTTTATAAATCGTTCTTTATGTTCTGTGATATATTTTTGTACGTTTTGCATGTATTGTTTATTAGTGAGTTTCAAAAATAATAAAAATATTATGCATGTTCTTTGTAGTTTAGAAGTATTGTTTATATTTGCAGCCACAATTCAATATGTATGCGGGCGTGGTGGAATTGGTAGACACGCTAGACTTAGGATCTAGTACAGCGATGTGTGGGAGTTCGAGTCTCCCCGCCCGTACTGAGTTAAAAAGCTTCTCAATTTTGAGAAGCTTTTTTGTTTTTTGAAGTTAATATTTTTATCTAAAACTCCAGTTTTTGTAACTGTTAGAGCTTTCTAGTTTGTTTTCAATAGTATCAGGAAGCTCAGGGAAAAAATCAATTCCGGTTAGTTTTTCAATATCATCAATAGTAACAACAAAATTATATAACGGACTTTTACTCTCTTTATGTGGTATTAAAAAGGCGATTGCTTTTATTTCTGGCTGTGTATAATCTAAAATAATTTTATAAAATTTATTAGGTACACTAACTTTATCTTTCCCAATAGTTTTTAAGTTAGGTTCTAAAATACCACCTGTAACTATATATAAGTTATTATATTTTTTTGCCCAATACCGTGTTTTTTGCTCTAATCTATTCCAAACGCCAGCATTAAAATCGTGCTTTTGTGGAGAAATATTTGAAGTGTAAAATGTTTCGTCATGCGCTTTTTTAGAATAACGTCTGTCTCCAGCAGGACACAAATGTCCTCTGTCATACCCAGATTTTTTGTAACTCCTCCAATTGGCTGATTTTGTTTTTACTTTAGGATCGTTAATAAAATAAGGACGTTTAAAGTTGTTATAAACAATATCATTTTTATTTAAAGAGTAAGCAACCCATTCGGCTTGCTCATGTTGTTCGTTGTATGATAATTGATACCCATTGTGTTTAATAATCACACTTGTTGTAGAAGTAGGTAAATAATTAAAACCATCAGGGTTATTTGGATGTTCAATAGGTACTTGAGAAGAAATTTCTATGTTTTCTTTTTGTTGAGACCACCATCCGACAATTAAAACAATAATTGTAATGACAAGTTTTATTTTTTTAGAAGAGCTCATTATTCTTTCATTATAATTTCTTTAAAATTTTCAGTTTTTTCAACTTCATTAAAGATTGTTTGGAACTTAAGAGGTGGAGTTGTTAATTTTCTTTTAACAAGGTCTAACCACGCTCCGTAAACAGTAATTATTGCTGATAGTTTTCCTTCTTCGTTAAAAATTTCATGCTGTATTTTCCAGCGCTCACCTTTGCTAGATAAACCGATTACCTTAAGGTTTACAGAAATGTCGGTTCCCATATGGATTTCACGTAAAAACTTTGTGTTTTCTTCGAATAAAATAGGTCCCGTTTTTTCTTTTGTGAAATCTTGAATAGTAATATTATGTTCTTTAAAAAAACGTAATCTTACTTCAGCAGCATAATCATTATATGCAGTATGTCGCATGTGTATATTGGCATCAAAATCAGACCATCTTGTTTTAAATTGTACGCTAAAATTCATTTATATATTTTTAAACGAAAGTACAAATTAAGACTTAACATCTAAAGCATCACGAAGTGTATTTCCTATTAACATAAAAGCCATAACTAAACTCATAATTGCTAATCCAGGAATTATTGCTAAAAAAGGTTTACCAAGAATAATATAGTTATAATGATTTTTAATCATAGCTCCCCAAGACGGGGTAGGAGGTTGCGCACCGATACCTAAAAAACTTAGTCCACTTTCAATTAAAATAGCTGCTGCAAAATTGGCTGCTGAAATAACAATAATCGGCGCTAATATATTGGGTAAGATATGTTTGAATATAATTCTGAAGTCAGAGAATCCTAATGCTTTAGCAGCTTCAACATATTGTTGTTGTTTGGTGGTAATTACTTGACCACGAACAACACGAGCAACTTCTACCCACATAGTTAAACCAACAGCAATAAATACTTGCCAAAAACCTTTGCCAAGAGCTAAAGTAATAGCAATAACTAATAATAAAGTTGGGATAGACCAAGTAATGTTGATGATCCACATAATAAAATTGTCAATTTTCCCCCCAAAGTATCCTGCAATTGCCCCAACAGGAATTCCGATTAATAAAGAGATGAAAACGGCAATAAATCCAATAAAAAAAGAGATTCTTACTCCAATTAATAAACGACTTAATAAATCGCGACCATATTTGTCAGTTCCAAATAAGAATGTTCTTTGTTTTATGAATTTTTCGGGCTGATTATTAAATAATGAAAGTGAATAGTTTTTTGGTAATCCATCAGAATATTTAATTACCTCTAATTGATTGTTGTTAATTGAATATGATTTTATAGGAACTTCTGTATTTGAATTTTGTTTTCCATCCATAAAAATAGAAAACCATGACTGTTCTTTTTTTTCTTCCGAAGTAATCGATAACATTTGAACTGAAAACCCAGGAGCTTTTGAATGAATTTCTAGATGCATTTGATTTGCAGAATTACTATTGTCTGGAGCTAACACATAGCAAAAAACAGCAATTAATCCGCAAAGAATAATATAGCAAAAACTAAGCATGCCTATTTTACTTTTCTTAAATTTTTGAATAGCTATCTGCCAAAGAGAATTAGAATTCTTCATAAGTCGAAATTAGATATTGCTAATCTCTTCACCAACTTTTAAATTGAATTTTTTTCTAAAGTAATATACTACTGCATATAAAATAGGTGTATCTAAAGCTGCAACAATAATTTTAAATAAAAAACCACTTAATAAGAGGCTCCCAAAGATATTCCACGGTAATACTTTAAAAGCACATAATAAAAGTAATACAGTAAAAGTGTCTATAAATTGAGAAAAAAAAGTCGAGAAGTTATTACGTAACCATAAATGCCTCCCTTTAGTTAAGTTTTTCCAAAAATGAAAAATTCTGATATCTATAAACTGAGCAAATAAATAAGCAAGCATAGAAGCTAGTACAGCTAAACCTGATAAACCAAAAACTTTTGAAAACAATGTGTTGTCTACTGGTGAATTGCTAATGGCTGGAGCATAATCGGCAACCAAAATTATTAACATTGAAAAGAAAGAAGCAAAAATACCAGCAATTACTACTTGGTTAGCTTTTTTCTTACCATAAATCTCAGATAAGATATCTGTAACTAAAAAAGTAATAGGATAAGGAAGTATTCCAACTGATATTTCAAAGCGATATAAATTAAAAGGTTCCCAATAAAAAAACTTCTGAAAAATTAAATTAGAAGTTACTAGAGAGGCAATAAATAAAGCAGCTAAAATTAAATAAATTAACTGTGCTTGGTTTTTCAGTTTCTCAGTCATAGAACGAAGTTACTAATTAATAATGATTTTAAAAATGTGTATGTTTGCAGCATAAAACAAACAACAAATAAAATGAAAGCATATATTTTTCCAGGTCAAGGAGCGCAGTTTACAGGAATGGGATTAGATTTATATGAAAAATCGCCATTAGCTCAAGAACTTTTCGAAAAAGCTAACGATATATTAGGGTTTAGTATTACCGATGTAATGTTTGAAGGTACTGCTGAAGAGTTAAAAGAAACAAAAGTTACTCAACCAGCTATTTTTTTACATTCTGTAATTTTAGCAAAAGTGTTGGGTGATGATTTTAAACCAGAAATGGTTGCAGGACATTCATTAGGAGAATTGTCTGCATTAGTAGCTAACGGAGTATTATCTTTTGAAGATGGTTTAACATTAGTTTCTAAACGTGCTTTAGCAATGCAAAAAGCTTGTGAAATTCAGAAATCAACAATGGCTGCTGTTTTAGGATTAGAAGATAAAGTAGTTGAAGATACTTGTGCTGAGATTAATGGAGTTGTAGTTGCTGCTAATTATAACTGTCCAGGTCAGTTAGTGATTTCTGGTGAAGTTGAAGCGATTGAAAAAGCTTGTGAAGTATTAACTGAAAAAGGAGCACGTAGAGCATTAGTTTTACCAGTTGGAGGAGCATTTCATTCGCCAATGATGGAACCAGCTCGTGAAGAATTAGCAAAAGCTATTGAAGAGACTACGTTTAGCGAACCTACTTGTCCAGTATATCAAAACGTAGTTGCTAAAGCAGTTACAAATCCTGATGAGATTAAAGAAAACTTAATAGCTCAATTAACTGCTCCTGTAAAATGGACACAGTGTATTCAAGCAATGATTGCAGATGGCGGGACTGAGTTTGTTGAGGTTGGTCCTGGTAAAGTATTACAAGGCTTAATGCGTAAAATTGATAGAAGCGTTACAGCTAGTGCTGCAAGTATTGAAGCTTAAGAGTTTAGAAGATAAATAAAAAAAGCGAACTCAATTTGAGTTCGCTTTTTTTTATATACTTCTTAAGTTATGGAATTTCTCTATTGCCCAAAATAATATTCATCGATTTAGTTTTTTCTTTCATGGTTTTCTCGTTAACAGATGAAAACCCTAAAACTAGTCCTTGTTTTTTTTCTTTTGTAATGTGATAATTACTTAAAGGGTAGGCTATAACATTATTTTTTGATAGCTCTTTATAAGCTGTGTAATCATCTATTTTAGTTTTTAGATTTCCTATTACGTGTAGCCCACTATAGTGTTTATTAATACTAACCTGAGTTCGATTAATAAAAAGAGAGTTGATTAGTTTTAATCGTTTGAT
>CAZCHR010000134.1:0-6700 GCA_964498665.1 uncultured Tenacibaculum sp.
TTTTCATCTTCTCCAACAAACATTGGAATTGCGATTGATGCTAAGTTACATACTGCTACCTCATCCTCAGCAGTATATTCCATAATCTCAGTACATAAATTTGAAGAACGTATCGTTCCTAAATTCTTTTGATTCGATTTACGATTCGCAGCATCTTTATATAACATGTACGGAGTACCTGTTTCAATTTGCGATTCTAAGATTTTCTCCCATAAATCACGTGCTTTAATTGTTTTTCTACCTTTACCTGCTTCTTCGTAACTTGTATATAAACGTTCGAACTCTTTACCGTAAGTGTCAAATAAATTTGGGCATTCATGTGGGCACATTAACGTCCAATCTCCATCTTGTTGAACACGCTCCATAAATAAATCAGAAATCCACATTGCGTAAAATAAATCACGCGCACGCATTTCTTCTTTACCATGGTTTTTCTTTAAATCTAAGAAATCATAAATATCAGCATGCCAAGGTTCTAAATACATTGCAAAAGAACCTTTACGTTTTCCACCACCCTGATCTACATAACGTGCTGTATCGTTAAATACACGTAACATTGGTACAATTCCGTTTGATGTTCCGTTGGTTCCAGCAATATAACTTCCTGTAGCACGAATATTATGTAAAGACAAGCCGATACCACCAGCAGATTGCGAAATTTTAGCGGTTTGCTTTAATGTATCATAAATACCATCAATACTATCATCTTGCATCTGTAATAAGAAACATGATGACATTTGTGGTTTAGGCGTTCCTGCATTAAATAAAGTAGGAGTTGCGTGTGTAAAGTATTTTTTACTCATTAACTCGTATGTAGCAATTGCTTCGTCAATATCTTCTTTATGAATACCTATAGATACACGCATTAACATTTGTTGAGGACGCTCAACAATGTTACCGTTTAATTTTAATAAGTATGAACGTTCTAATGTTTTAAAACCAAAGTAATCGTAATTAAAATCTCTACTATAAATAATTGTTGAGTCTAATTTCTCAGCATTATCCATAATTATTTTATATACGTCATCTGCTAACAAAGGAGATTTTTTTTCTGTACGAGGATTTACATACTCGTATAAATCAACCATTGTTTCTGAAAATGATTTTTTAGTGTTTTTATGTAAGTTAGATACAGCAATTCTTGCAGCTAATTTGGCATAATCTGGATGTGCTGTAGTCATTGTAGCAGAAACTTCAGCAGCTAAGTTATCTAATTCAGAAGTTGTAACCCCATCGTACAAACCTTCAATAACTCTCATTGCAACTTTTACTGGATCAACAATTTTATTTAATCCATAACACATCTTCTTAACACGAGCTGTAATTTTATCGAACATTACTGGTTCTCTTTTCCCGTCTCTTTTTGCTACATACATATTTAAATAGGTTTTACGTTTTTGTTAGAGTTGCTAAACATTATATTTAGAACTCTTACTTTAAAATAACTTTGTTTCTGTTGAAACTTAATAATTGTATTAATGTTAAAAACATTAATACAGGAACTACATGTAGAGGGGTTAGTAGTATTTAATATTTTTAAAAATCAGCATCAAAACTGATATCTCCAGTACCACCAGAAGATACTCCTGCTTTTTGGTATTCAGAAACTCTTTTTTCAAAGAAGTTTGTTTTTCCTTCTAAAGAAATCATCTCCATAAAATCGAATGGATTGGTAGCATCGTACTCTTTATCACATCCAAATTCTAATAATAATCTATCGGTTACATACTCTAAATACTGTGTCATTAATTTGGCGTTCATACCAATTAAACTTACAGGTAAAGATTCTGTAATAAACTCTCTTTCAATATCAAGTGCGTCGATAATAATTTCACGGATACGATCTTTAGGCACTTTATTTACCATGTGATGATTATGTAAATGAACTGCAAAATCACAATGCATTCCTTCGTCACGAGAAATTAATTCGTTAGAAAATGTTAATCCAGGTAATAATCCTCTTTTCTTTAACCAGAAAATAGAGCAAAATGATCCTGAAAAGAAAATTCCTTCAACTGCTGCAAAAGCAATTAAGCGTTCTGCAAAAGAATCCGATTCAATCCATTTTAAAGCCCAATCTGCTTTTTTCTTAATTGCAGGAAAAACTTCGATTGCTTTGAATAATTTATCTTTTTCTTCTTCATCCTTCACATAAGTATCTATTAATAAAGAATAGGTTTCAGAATGAATGTTTTCCATCATAATTTGAAAACCATAGAAGAATTTTGCTTCAGAATATTGAACTTCATTTACGAAGTTTTCAGCTAAATTTTCATTCACAATTCCATCAGAGGCTGCGAAGAATGCTAAAATATGTTTTATAAAATAACGCTCATCATCAGTTAACTTTGTATTCCAGTCATTTAAGTCAGAATGCAAGTCGATTTCTTCGGCTGTCCAAAAACAAGCTTGCTGTTTTTTATACCATTCCCATAAATCGTTATGTTGAATTGGAAAAATTACAAATCTGTCTTTGTTATCTTGTAAAATAGGTTCGATTACAGCCATTATATTTTGAGCTAAATTTTAGTTGTTATTTTGTTTAAATTAGGGAGAAACAAAGATTCAAAAAATTGCTAAAAACTGAAAGTCATACTTATTCACAAATCCCTTGAAGTTTTTAACAAAATAGGTTTTTTTGAAAAAAACACGTCAAATTTCAAAAACCACAAACCTCTACAAAACAATAGTTTAAAATTTGAAAATAGACTTACGTAGTGATAATCATTGAGTTTCTTATTTTAAGTTTTAACCAAAAAAAAGTGACGTTTTTCAACACCACTTTTTTTTATCATTTATTTAAAAAATTATTACTTCTGTACTTTTAAAACATCTGCAATAATTTGTTCTATTTGCTTTTGAGGTAATGCTCCATGAGCCATTTGAGGTTCTTCTCCTATTGGACAAAATAACATAGAAGGAATACTTCTAATTCCAAAAGCAGCTGACAACTCTGGTTGTGCTTCAGTATCTATTTTATAAATATTTATTTTTCCTTCGTAATCTTTACCTAATTGTTCTAAAACTGGTGCTAATGCTTTACAGGGTCCACACCAATCTGCATAAAAGTCTACTAAAGCAGGTTTATCTCCTTCAAATTTCCATTCTTTATTTACTTCAAAATTAAATACTTTTTCTAAAAAAGTCTCTTTTGTTAAATTTTCTGTCATTCTTTTTATTTTTTACTAATTCTTTACCTGAAAAAATTCAAGCATAAAAGTAGTCGTTTTTATTTCTAAATATTACAAATGTATGTTTCTGTGTTAAATTCATCTTAAAAAAGAAGTCTACTTAAGTTTTTCTGCTAATTTTGAAAGTATTAACTAATCGTTTATTCAATGAAAAAACTAATCTTTCCTATTCTTATTGCAAGCATTACTATAGTGTCTTGTAAAAAAGAAGAACAAATTAAAAATAATATTGAGGTGAATTACCCTGAAACAACTAAAAAACCAGTAGTAGATGAATACTTTGGAACCAAAGTAACTGATAATTATCGTTGGTTAGAAGACGATCGAAGTCCAAAAACAGAAGCTTGGGTTAAAGCTGAAAACGAAGTTACTTTCGATTATTTAAACAAAATACCTTATCGAAAGCAATTAAAAGACCGTTTATCTGAATTATGGAATTACGAAAAAATTGGACCCCCTTTTAAAGAAAGCGACTACACTTATTTTTATAAAAATAACGGATTACAAAATCAATATGTTTTATATAGAAAAGATAAAGAGGGTAAAGAGGAAGTCTTCTTAGACCCTAATACTTTTTCTGAAGATGCAACTACATCTTTAGGTTCTGTAAACTTCTCTAAAAGCGGAGATATTGTTGCGTATTCTATTTCTGAAGGTGGTAGCGATTGGAGAAAGATCATTGTAATGGACGCTAAAAACAAAAAAATAATTGGTGACACTTTAGTTGACGTAAAATTCTCTGGAATTGCGTGGAAAGGAAACGAAGGTTTTTACTATTCTAGTTACGATAAACCTAAAGGAAGTGAACTTTCTGCAAAAACTGATCAACATAAATTATACTATCACAAATTAGGAACTAAACAAAATGAAGATGCTGTTATTTTCGGAGCGACTGCTGAACAAAAAAACAGATATGTTGGAGGTTATTTAACTGAAGATGATAAATATTTAGTTATTTCTGCGTCAACCTCTACATCAGGGAATAAATTATTTTTAAAAGACTTAACGAATCCTGATAGTAAGTTAGTAACTGTTTTAGATAATTACGATAGCGATACTTATGTAATTGACAACCGTGATGATAAATTATATTTAGTTACTAACTTAAACGCTCCAAATAAAAAAATAGTAACTGTTAATGCTAAAAATCCTACTTCTAATAATTGGAAAGATTTTATCACTGAAACAGAAAATGTATTATCACCATCAACAGGCGCAGGATACTTCTTTGCAGAATATATGGTAGATGCTGTATCGAAGGTATTACAATACGATTTTGATGGTAAATTAATTCGTGAAGTAAAATTACCTGGTGTTGGTTCTTCTGGTGGTTTTGGAGGAAAAACAGATGCTAAAGAGTTATATTTTTCTTTTACAAATTACAATACACCAAGTTCATCGTACAAGTTTAATCCAAAAGAGGGGACTTACGATGTTTACTGGAAACCAGGAATTTCTTTTAATTCTGATGCTTATGAAAGTAAACAAGTATTCTACTCATCTAAAGACGGAACAAAAGTTCCGATGATTATTACTTATAAAAAAGGGGTAGAATTAAACGGTAAAAACCCAACTATTTTATATGGTTACGGTGGATTCAATGTTTCATTAACTCCAAGTTTTAGTGTTGCCAATGCTGTTTGGATGGAGCAAGGTGGTGTTTACGCTGTACCTAATTTACGTGGTGGAGGTGAATATGGTAAAAAATGGCATGATGCAGGAACACAACAAAAAAAGCAAAATGTTTTTGATGATTTTATAGCTGCTGCTGAATATTTAATTAAAGAAAATTATACTTCTTCAGATTATTTAGCAATTCGAGGAGGCTCAAACGGAGGTTTATTAGTTGGTGCTACCATGACACAACGACCAGAATTAATGAAAGTAGCATTACCAGCTGTTGGAGTTTTAGATATGTTACGTTACCATACATTTACTGCCGGTGCTGGTTGGGCGTACGATTACGGAACTGCAAATGACAATAAAGAAATGTTTGATTATTTAAAAGGATATTCGCCAGTACACAATGTAAAAAAAGGAGTGAAATATCCAGCAACTATGGTTACTACTGGTGATCATGATGATAGAGTTGTACCAGCACACAGTTTTAAATTTGCTGCTGAATTACAAGACAAACAAGAAGGAACAAACCCTGTGTTAATTCGTATCGAAACAAACGCGGGTCACGGAGCAGGAACTCCAGTTGCAAAAACCATCGAGCAATATGCAGATCTTTTTGGTTTTACATTATTTAACATGGGATTTGATAAATTACCAAATCCGTCAAAATCAAAAATTAAATCATAATAATTTTTATATAAAAACTAAAAGAGCCGCTATTAGCGGCTCTTTTTTATTAAATTTTATTTTAAGAAGTAATTAAATTTGTTCAGAAATATATTGACTCAAATATTTAGCATCTTTTTGTACACCTCCTAAAGTAGCAGAAGCCCTTGTATATAACCAAGGTAAACCTAAAAAATACAATCCTTTAATATTATTACTAACACCTCTATAATTTTTTGGATAATGATCGCCATCTAATTCAATACCTTCAATCCAATTAAAATTTGGTTTAAACCCCGTAGCCCAAATAACATTTTTAATATCATTAACTTCTTGCTTTTCAAAAGTGATATTTTCTTCATTTGCATCTAATGTTCTCCCAACACAAGTCACATTTTTTTTCTTAAACAATGTTTTTACATCAGTTCCAATAACTGGTTGCCCACCTTTACTTAGTTTTTTACCAATCCATGAATATTTATGCGCAGTTAAAAAACCTATTTTACTAAACCACCACCATAATGTTTTTCCTAAAAATTCTTGAGGGATAGACATAATGTTTGTGTTTCCTGAAAAATAAACTTGTCTGTTTGTATCTGATATTTCACTTAATATCTGAACTCCAGAATCTCCAGCACCTACAACAAGGGTTGCTCCTTCTTGTAATTGTTTTGGACTTTTATAATGCTCGCTATGAATCTGTACAATATCTTTTGATATTTTAGTGTGGCATTTCGGTGTAAAAGGTTTATGAAACGGACCAGTAGCAATAATCACATTTTTTGCTGTAAATTCTTTTGTATCGCTTTTTAAAGTAAATATGTCATTTTCCTTTTTTAAAGAAGTTATTTTTTGATTAAACTCAATAGGAATATCAAACTTATCTACGTACTTTTTTAAATAATCAGCTACTTCATACTTATTCGCATAATGCCCTTTTTTATGTGGGAATTTCATCCCAGGAAGGTGATTAAACTCCGAAGGAGTAAAAAGTTTTAAAGAATCCCATCTTTTTAACCATGGAGCTCCAGTTTCTGAATTTGCATCTACTATTAAGTAATTTAATTTCTTTTTATTTAAATAATATGCAATTGCTAAACCCGCTTGACCTGCTCCAATGATTATATAATCCTTCATGTTTGCAAAACTAGGGCTTTTCATTAAAGTAAAAACCTGAGTTCGATTAATATTTAGATAAAATATAGTAGTAAAAAAGACAGATT
>CAZCHR010000135.1:0-1469 GCA_964498665.1 uncultured Tenacibaculum sp.
CTTTATATGAGTATTGAAAATATTCGTTTTTCTAATGAAATTAGTTATACAGAAAATATTGAAGATGATTTAAATATAGATAGAATTAAAATACCACCATTGGTATTACAACCTTTTCTTGAAAACTCTATTTGGCATGGTTTATCATCAAAAAAAGGAGATAAAAAAGTAGATTTATCAGTAGAGAAATTTTCTGATGAATATATTGAAATTAATATTATTGATAATGGTATTGGTAGAGAGGAAGCTTTTAAAATAAAAAGTAATAAATCTTTAAAAAGGAGATCTATAGGTATAGATTTAACTAAAGAAAGATTAAAGAATTTTTCAAACGAGTTTATTAATCATTATTCATTAGTATATAGTGATTTGGTTGATGAAAAAGGTAATGCAAACGGAACAAAAGTTTCCTTAAAGCTTCCTTTAGTCTAAAAATCGAATTGTAATTGTACCCAAATAGGTTCTTTTTTTTCAGTATTTAAATTACTAAATGAAATACCTAATAATCGTACAGAGTTTTTAAGTTTTTCTTGATACAACAACCCTTTAACAATAGGGTAAAACTCTTTTTTTAATTGAATGAAATGATTCGTTGTTTTACTACGAGTTTGTTGCGTAAAATCGCTGTATTTAATCTTTAAGGTTATTGTTTTGCCTTTTGCATTGGTTTTTTTCATTCGACGTTCTAATTCTTCGGCAATTTTCTCTAAACGATCTAACATAAAAACTTCTGATGAAAGGTTTTCATTAAAAGTACGTTCGGCAGCTATAGATTTACGAACACGATTAGGTTTTACTTTACTATAATGAATACCGCGAACAATATTAAAATAATGAATTCCAGATTTTCCGAATAATTCACTTAATTCCTCTAACGACTTTTTTTTTAAATCTAACCCAGTAAAAATACCTAAGTTGTGCATTTTAGCAGCAGTTACTTTTCCTACACCATAAAATTTATTAACAGGGAGGTTTTCTAAAAATGGAATAACATCTTCTGGATTTATAGTTTTTTGCCCGTTAGGTTTATTAATATCTGAAGCTATTTTTGCAACGAATTTATTAATAGATATTCCCGCAGATGCTCTTAATTGTAATTCGTCCCAAATACGTTGACGAATTTCTTGAGCAATCATACTTGCTGAAGTATATTCTTTTTTATTTTGAGTTACATCTAAATAGGCTTCATCTAAAGATAAAGGTTCAACCAAATCGGTATAATCGTAAAATATTTTTCTAATTTTTGATGAAATTTCTTTATAACGCTCATATCTCGGACGAACAAAAATTAAATGCGGGCATTTCTTTTTTGCTAAAAATCCACTCATTGCAGATCGCACTCCGAATTTACGAGCTTCGTAACTTGCCGCTGATACAACCCCTCTAATTTCATTACCACCAACGGCAACAGCTTTACCAATTAAATCAGGATTATCTAATTGTTCAACCGATGCATAAAAAGCATCCAT
>CAZCHR010000135.1:1569-6638 GCA_964498665.1 uncultured Tenacibaculum sp.
TTCAGAACGACCTTTTTTGAAAATCTTATTACTGTTTCCTTTCCCTCTTCTAAGTTCTTTTTGCTCTTCGAAAGGTAATTGAATTATTTCTTGACATTCGGTAGAACAAGTATTTTCCATCTTTTCAGAACATTCGTCACACTGAATAAATAATAAATGACAAGCTTCGTTAGCGCAATTTGTATGCTCATCACAAGCTTTACCACATTGATGACAGTTAGAAATTACATCATCAGTAATTCGTTCAGCTCTACGGTGATCAAAAACAAAATTTTTACCAATAAATTTATTTTCAATTCCTTCATCTTTTACCTGACGAGTATACTCTATAATTCCGCCTTCTAACTGAAAAACATTCTTAAACCCTTTGTGTTTGTAGTAGGCTGATGCTTTTTCACATCGGATTCCTCCGGTACAATACATTAATAAGTTTTTATCTTCTTTATGATTTTTTAAATCTTCTTCAATAATATCTAAAGAATCTCTAAATGTATCAACATCAGGTGTTATAGCTCCATCAAAATGACCAATTTCACTTTCGTAATGATTACGCATATCAACACAAACCGTATTTGGGTCGGCTAACATTTCGTTAAAATCTTTAGCATTTAAATGCACACCTTTATTAGTTACATCAAATGTTTCGTCATTTAAACCATCGGCAACAATTTTATTACGAACTTTAACTTTAAGCTTTAAAAACGATTTGTTGTCTTGTTCAACAGCTACATTTAATCGAATATCTTTTAAGAAAGAGATAGCGTCTAATTGTTTTTTTAAAGCTAAAAATTTTTCAGCAGGAACAGAAATTTGAGCATTGATTCCTTCATAAGAAACATAGGTTCTACCAAGAACATCAAGTTC
Organism: uncultured Tenacibaculum sp.; assembly: GCA_964498665.1. Taxonomy (GTDB): domain Bacteria; phylum Bacteroidota; class Bacteroidia; order Flavobacteriales; family Flavobacteriaceae; genus Polaribacter. Next base: position 2,434 of record CAZCHR010000135.1, read on the forward strand.
ATTCCATTCAATAAATAATTTATTTCTAAAAAGAGTTGGGTTTTCTATTTTAAAATATTGATAGAAAGAAATAGTTAAACGGTCTTTTCCCGCTTCATCAATTAAGGTAGCACGTTCTTTTGCGCTTAACTTGTTGTACAGTTGCATGCTATACTTTTTTTAAGTTAAATATAAATTACGATTTTAATAAAAATCGATGCAAATGTACTGATTTTTTGAGTTTTACTGTTTGAAATTATACTTTTCCAATTTTTTTGATAATTTTTAAACTTTAGCTAAAACTTTAATAGAAAAGAAGGGCTTTCAATTCAAAATTTTATTGAAATTTGCATAAACTTATTATGAATAATAAATGATTAGGAAAGTAACAATACATGATGCTAAGGCTATTACAGATATTTATAATTATTATGTAAAAACATCGGTGGCTACTTTCGAAGAAACTCCAGTTGAAGTTATTTATTTTCAAAATAAAATAAAAGAAGTTATCAAACGTCTTCCTTGGTTTGTTTTTGAAGAAAATGGAGAAGTGCAAGGTTATGCTTATGCTACTCAATGGAAACCAAGAAGCGGTTATGTAAACTCAGTAGAGGTATCAGTATATTTAAAAAATGATATAACTTTAAAAGGTATAGGTACTGTTTTATATGAAACTTTACTAAATACGTTAAAGAATATTAATATACATTTAGCCATTGGAGGGGTTTGTATACCAAATGATCCTTGTATATCGTTACATAAAAAGTTTGGTTTTGAAAAGGTGGCACATTTTAAAGAAATAGGATTTAAATTTAATAAATGGGTTGATGTTCAATATTGGCAATTAACCTTAAACAAGTAAAACAACACACAAAATGAGAGTAGCAATAGTAGGAGCTACCGGAATGGTAGGTAATGTAATGTTACAAGTATTAGCAGAACGTAATTTTCCTGTTACAGAGTTAATACCTGTAGCTTCTGAGCGTTCAGTAGGAAATAAAATTAAATATAATGATACCGATTATACGGTTGTAGGTTTAGAAACCGCAGTTTCTATGAAACCAGATGTAGCTTTGTTTTCAGCAGGAGGAAACACTTCTTTAGAATGGGCACCTAGGTTTGCTGAAATAGGTACAACTGTAATTGATAATTCTTCTGCATGGAGAATGGATCCAAGTAAAAAGTTAATTGTTCCTGAAATTAATGCATCAGAATTAACAGAAAACGATAAGATTATTGCGAACCCAAATTGTTCTACAATTCAAATGGTATTGGCATTAGCACCATTACACAAAAAGTATGAAATTAACCGTTTAGTAATTTCTACATATCAATCTATTACTGGGACCGGTGTAAAAGCTGTTCAGCAATTAGAAAACGAATCTAATGGTATCGAAGGAGAAGCTGCTTATCCATATCAAATTCATAAAAACGCATTACCACATTGTGATGTTTTTGAAGAAGCTGGTTACACAAAAGAAGAACTTAAGTTGGTAAGAGAAACACATAAAATTTTAAATGATGCAAGTATTGGTATTACAGCAACATCGGTAAGAATACCTGTTGTAGGCGGACATAGTGAAGCTGTAAATGTTGAGTTTAATAGTCATTTTGAGTTAAATGATATACGTACAATTTTATCTAATACAGATGGTGTTATTGTTCAAGATAATCCTGAAAAAAATGAATATCCAATGCCTTTTTATTCGGAAGGGAAAGATGAAGTTTTTGTAGGTAGAATAAGAAGAGATTTATCAAGAGAAAATGCATTAAATATGTGGATTGTTTCTGATAACCTTCGTAAAGGAGCAGCAACAAATACAATACAAATTGCTGAATATTTAGTAGCTAATAATTTAGTTAAAGCATCTGCTATAGTATAATTGTTTGCGATACAATAATTTTAAAATCCTATGCTATTCGGCATAGGATTTTTTATTTTTGAAAATGAAGAAAGAACAAATTATACAAAATACAATTCAATTTGTAAAAGAAACATTAAAAGGAGCTGAAGGAGGTCATGATTACTTTCATATTGAAATAGTGTACAAAAACTCTTTATTGATAGCTAAGAATGAAAATGTAGATGTTTTTATAGTGTCTCTTGGAGCTTTATTACATGACATTGCAGATAGTAAATTTTATAATGGAGATGAGACTATTGGCCCTAAAAAAGCAAGATTATTTTTAGAAAAAGAAAATGTAACAGAAACCGTTATAGTTCATGTAGAAAATATTATTAAAAATATCTCTTTTAAAGGAGGCAATTTTAAACAAGACTTTAAATCATTAGAATTAGATGTTGTTCAGGATGCTGATAGATTAGATGCTATAGGAGCAATAGGAATTGCTCGTTGTTTTAATTATGGAGGTTTTAAGGATAGAGAGTTGTATAATCCAGCTGTTTCGCCTAATTTAAATATGACAAAAGAAGAATATAAGAAATCAACAGCTCCAACTATTAATCATTTTTATGAAAAGTTATTACTCTTAAAAGATAAAATGAATACTAAAACAGGAAAAGAGTTAGCTATAAAAAGACATGAATTTATGGAGAATTTCTTAAGTCAATTTTTTGATGAATGGAAAGGAAATAGATGATTTTTTATTTAAAATAATAATAGTTACAAATATTTTACATTAAATTAATATTAAAACTTGTGTATTGTTAAAAATAATATATATTTGTCTCAGACAATATATAAACCCCTTATTAATTGTTTTCCCTTAAATTGTAAAAAAAGCATCTAATCAATATTAGGTGCTTTTTTTGATTTTTATAGGATTAGGGCTTTTTGTGATATGCTCAATTTGTTTAATAAAGGAAGTTGAAGGAATAATTATTACTTTTTCTTTCGAAAAAAGAAAAATAACTTCTTTAGTTTTACCGATTAAATTACCTTCTATTTTGTCATTGTCGGCATAAAGTAAATGAGTTTTATTATTATTTAATTTTACTTTATTAAAATTATCTTTAGCTAAACTAGAAGATGCGTAAAAAAGCAATGAAAATAATAACAGAATAAATGTTATTCTTACATAATTGTTAAACCAAGATTTTTTAGACATTCCGAAATTAGTAATATGATACAGTTTAGGCCATTTTCTCATAAATCTATCTAAAGAATGACCTAAGTATAGTGTAAAAGTAATTATTAATAATGCTCCAATAATATTAAAATCTTTAAAGGGAGCAATTAAAAAATCGAAAATATCAGCATATTGAAAAATATTAATTCCAAATATTTTATACCTGTGGTATTCGAAAAGCATACCGACAGTAACCATTGCAGTGTAAGCTAATGGAGCAATAGATTGTATTTGGTTTACTATGTTTTTTTCCTGTTTCACAATTTTATTTTTTTAAATCGATTGTTCTTAAATAAAAATCTAGTAGCTTTTAAAAATAAAGTTCAGTAATAATATATTTAACTGCTGCTATTATCATTGCTGATATAAAAATTAATAATTGTTTTTTAGCTTTCTTTTGTTTGTTCATCTTTTAATTTTTTTAACTCAAAATATCCATGAATTAAACATATTCCAGATATACAAGCTATAAGGTTTGTTGTGAAGTTTATATCTCTTATTATTCCAATTATAGAAGTTACAACTCCTAAAACACCAATAATTAATAATAATTTTTGCGAATTCATTTTTTTGATATTCTTTTGTTATTAAAAAATTGCTCTATAATTACATAGTAAATTGAAATTACTATAAATACAAACCAACATTTAGTGGTTATTGACTGTAGACCTAACCAATAGTCTAAAACAACCTCTGTTCCTATAAAAGTTACTAAAATAGCTAGGAGTCCTATTCTTTCTTTTGTGATTAATGCTTTCATACTTGATTTAAAATATTGTCATTAAAAAATTGATAACAAATTGTGCACTTTCTATAATTATTTTAATAATGATTGATATCATAACTTTATTTTATTTTTCCGTTTTTAATAATAATTGTTTCAGAGTCATTTCCGTTTAGAAACTCTAACTCTAGTAAATCTACTTTTTCAAAACCTTTTACTTTGTTTGATAATAGTTCTTGAATTCTTTCAGTTTCTTCTTTTGTAGATGAGAAATTACAATCAACTAATTGATATTCTCCTTTTTCAGTACTTAGTCCGTTAGATCCAAATTGAATTCCTTTGGCATATATAATTTGATTTATTTCTCCTTAAAAAACCTCCGTCTTTGACGGAGGTCATGTTTTAAAGGCTT
>CAZCHR010000136.1:0-6556 GCA_964498665.1 uncultured Tenacibaculum sp.
CAGCAAAAACATACGATAATCCTAAATCGGCACGTTTATAATCGTTTAGTCTATTTTGAAACTGATATACATCAGAATATGCAGGTGCTCCACCAGGTAATCCTGTGTTATATACAATATTTAAGTACGCTTTTAAATCGGGTAAATTAGGTACATAATCTTGAAATAATACACCAAATTTTAATCGTTGATCAGTAGGTCTTGCAATATAACCTTGGTTATTAATGTTTTCTTCAGTTTTTAAATAACCAATACTAACCCAACTATCGTTTCCTGATACAAATTCACCATTTAAGCGAATATCTAATCCGTAAGCATAAGCATTAGTTACATTATCTCCACGATAGCGGATACGAACATTATCTACTGAATATGAATTAACATCTGATAGGTCTTTATAATATAATTCAGTTGTTAATTTAAATGGTCGTTCCCACATGGTAAAACTATAATCGTTACCAGCTACCAAATGAATAGATTTTTGAGCTTTCACTTCTAGATGCACACGACCGTTAAAATCACGTAACTCTTTATAAAAAGGAGGTTGAGAATACCATCCACCAGATATTCTAAATAGTATGTCTTTATCCCAATCTGGTTTTATTGCAAATTGTGCTCGTGGACTAAATGTAAGTTGATTTTTAGAATTTGCAGTAGCTGTTTTTACATTCCACTGATGCGCACGAATCCCAAGGTTCATCCAAACTTGATGGTCATTCCAGTTTATTTTTCTACTAAATTGAACAAAACCTGATAAGCGATTGATGTCAACTTCGTTTTCTGCTCTCACATTTCTAAAAGGTTCAATAGGACCTGTAAAAGGTTCGTAAGGTTGATTATTACCTGTATGATGTGGCGGATGTACTGAAAAACCTAAAGAATCGATAACTTCCCATTCGCGAATGCGATCTTTTATATTCTCTGTTTGATATTTTAAACCAGCTCTCCATTCGTTATCGCCATCTTTTAAAGTAGCTCTTAACTGAATATTGGTAATTAAAGCATCTAAATCGTTACGAGCATGATTTATTTGCGAGCCTATTCCTTGAGAAAAAGTAACATCACCAAAGTTTTCTGAACCAACATTGCTATCTACTTCACCTAAATTATAAGACGCAGCAATATCAAAATGTTCTTCTTCTTGCGTATTAAAAGAAGAAATGGTTCCTGTAATTTTTAAATCATCATTTACTTGATAATCGGCAGAGAACGCTCCGAAAAGTGTTTTGAACTCATCTTGTTCTTGTCCTTGATAAAAAACGATTAATTCTAAAGGATTTGCAATTGTACCAAACCTAGTTTTTCTGGTTAATGGTTTGTAATTATAATCGTTTAAGGAAAAGTTTCCTAAAAAGTTTAACGTTAGTTTTTCATTAGCTTTATAAGATAAAAATGTTTGTACATCTGTAAATTTTGGTCTAAAATTTACTTCGGTTTGTTTACTATTCACAAATAAACTATTATTTCTATATCTAATGCCAAGTATTGCACTTAGCTTGTTATTTAAATAAGTATCCTCAATAGTAAAACTACCACCTAATAAACTTGCATCTATTTGAATACCAAATTTTTTTGGTTTACGATATGTAATATCTAATACAGATGAAAGTTTATCGCCATATTTTGCTTGAAATCCTCCAGCAGAAAAATTAATATTTTGTACTAAATGAGGATTGATAAAGCTTAACCCTTCTTGTTGTCCTGAACGAATTAGAAATGGGCGATAAACTTCAATTCCGTTTACATATACTAGGTTTTCATCAAAATTACCACCTCGAACATTGTATTGAGTACTTAACTCATTATTATTACTTACACCAGGCAATGTCATTAAAACATTTTCAACTCCAGCATTGGCACCAACTAAATTTTTAACTTTTTTAGTTTCAATTTTTGTAATTCCCTGAGCTTCCTTTTTTTTGTTTTTAAGTACTATTTCTTCTAATTCTTGAGTTTTGAAGTTTAAACTAGGAGAGAAGTTAAATGTTTTTCGTCCTCGAGAAGTAAATTTTTTAACAACTGTTTTATAAGAAACGTGACTAAAAGTAGCGGTAACTGTTTTACGCATGGGTATAGTAAAACTATAGTTTCCGTTAGCGTCGGTAGTTGTACCTTTTGATAAATACGAAATTGCTACACCTTGTATAGGAGTATTGTATTTATTGATAATTCTCCCTTTTACTGTTGCTGTTTTTTGAGCAAAAATAATTGAAGGAAACAGTAATAAAATAAGTAATTTTTTCAAGGGCTTTATTATTTACTTTCTGAAAAAAGTGGCAGAAATAGCTTTTGTATTTCCTACATTGTCAGAGACTACAAGTTTAAAAAGATGTTTGCTACCTACCAACTTTTTATCATTAAAATCGTAAGTAAGTATTCCTTTTTTATGATTGTATTCCATTAAAACCCATTTACCATCAATAGTAGCGCGGTAATTTTTAATACCTGTTTCGGTATCTTTAATTTTAATTTTTAAGGTTTTGTTTTTAGTAAGCCACTGTTTATCTTTAAAATTATATAATTGTATAGAAGGTTTTTTAGTATCAAATTTTAACATATAATCACCTAATAATTTAGTGGTTGTATACACTTTTTCAGTTTTCTTTTTGGTATTTGTATATCTAGGGTATTTCTTATTGCTTACATTAGCTATATATACTTGCTGTTTTTGTTTGTCATTTAAAAAAGATGTATTAAATGTTAATGTATATCTTTTGTCTAACGGTATTGTTGGGTTATGAATTTTGGCAACACCTTTGTCTATGGAAAAATCAATAAAACAGTCTTCATAAAAAGTATTTTTAGGAAAAGCAATAGTTACATTATTTTGTGTAAATTTATTAAACTCTTTTGAGCTTATTTTATAAGCAGTTGTATCTTTTTCTTGAAATAATAAATTATTATTAACCCCTCTAATTGGTATTTTAATAGAAGAACTATTTTTTTTAAAGTCTTTAGCAATTATTTCAACATTATAACTCGCATTATCTTCTATTAATATTTTACCGTTATTAACTAAATTTTCATATATTTTTAAACGATTCGTTTTTACTTTATGAGTTTTCTGAACTCGATTTTTATATGTTTTATAATGTTTGTAATCAATTAATAAATTGATGTATTTACTTTCTGCAAACGAAAATGTTTCAACATCGTGATAATAAACCCTACTTCCGTTTACTTTCATTTCTAAGCTATAAATTCCGTTTTTATTTAAAGCTCCGTTTAATCGATCAAAAACACTAATACCAAACCCTATTTCACCATTAGCAGTTATTTTTTCACTGACGTATTTATTCTCTGCTATTTTTTTAAAAGAAAGTATTGATTTTGATGCAGAATTGTTAATTCTTGAATTGTTATTTAAGGGGTAGGCTATTAGTTTTTGAATTGTTGGAGATTTATCGTCTTTAGGTACTAAACCAAAAAACATAGGGTTAATTATATGTTCTGTTTTTGTATCTCTAATTTCATAATGTAAATGTGGACCACCTGAACCACCAGTATCACCAGTATATCCAATAAGCTCTCCTTTTTTGACTGGAAATTTTTCAGGTTTCGGAAATAAATTACCAGTGTAGTAACTTTCTTTTTTATACTGAACACCTTTTACGTATTGTTGAATATTGGGAATAAATTTTTTTAAATGAGCATAAACAGTTGTGTACCCATTAGGATGTTTAATATACATTGCCTTTCCAAAACCATATTGCGATACTTTTATACGAGCAACATATCCGTCAGCAGGTGCGTATATAGCTATACCTTCTTTACCTTGTGTTTTAATATCTAAACCTGAATGAAAATGATTACTTCTTAATTCACCAAAAGTACCCGATAAAATAATTGGAATTTTTAAAGGAGGCGCAAAATAATCTTTAGGATACTGTTTTTGTGCAGCTCCATTAAAAAAAAATAACATTAAAATAAATGTAAAAATAAATCTCAAAATCGTAACAGTTTTATAACAAAAATACTAAAATTATGCCAAAACCTTAAAGCTTAATTGTTAGTGTTTTAGTAAAAAAGTAGAAAAGAGTTGCTATTTAAAATCTATATTAATAACTTTGTGAATATAGTTTTATTCTCAATAAATAAATGAGTGACCCTTTAGAAGCAATTCATTTACTGGAAGATAGATTAAAAATCTTACTTTCTAATTACGATTTTTTAAAAGAAGAAAATCAATTATTGCTTCAAAATAACGCAGAGTTACAAGTTTTATTACAAGAGAAAGAGCAAGAATTAAGTGATAATAAAGAAAAATTTAAATTACTTAAAATTGCAAAAACTATTGAAGGTAGTAACGAAAATACAAGAGAAACAAAACTCAAAATAAATACATTAATTCGAGAGATTGATAAATGCATTACTCTTTTGAATTCATAAAAAGTTCTTTAACATGGTAAAAATAAAAGTTAATGTTGTTATTGCTGGTAGAACGTATCCGTTAAGTGTTAATAGTACTGAAGAAGAAGAGGGGATGCGTAAAGCAGCAAAAGAAATTAACGAATTAATTGCCAAGTTTGAACAAAGTTATGCGGTAGCAGATAAGCAAGATGTTTTAGCTATGAGTGCTTTACAATTTGCTTCGAAAGCTAAAATAGTGTCAATAAATAATGCTATTGATAATGCCGAAGTATCAAATAAAATAAATGAATTAACTAACTTGTTAGATAAACATTTATAACGTTCTTTAAAATACATTATTAATATTACTGCCTACATTAGTACATTGTTTGTTAAACTCAACACTATTTAATTAGAAAGGATGAGTCTTGGTTAGTAGAGCAAGCCGTATGTATCAAATTATTTGATACCCAGAACGGATCCTCGATAAGCCAGTTAGTCCTAAACCTGTTTATTCGGAGTTTAAAGAACCCTATTAATGTAGGTTTTTTTATACAATCAAATCAAAATTATGGAAGGAATATTATTTCCTGTGTTAGCAGGAATTATAGGGATTGCAATAGGTTTTTTTATTGCTAAAATGTTAGAGAAATCTAAATCTAATAAATTAATACAAGAAACAAGAAAAGAAGCTAGAAATATAGTTAAAGAAGCTAAAATTGAAGCTGCTGCATTAAAAAAAGATAAAATATTACAAGCTAAAGAAAGGTTTATAGAGTTAAAAGCTGAGCATGAAAAGGTAATTTTATCAAGGGAGAAAAAAATATCTGATGTAGAAAAAAGAATACGAGATAAAGAAAGTCAAGTATCATCAGAATTAGATAAGAATAAAAAGAAAAATATTTCTTTAGAGAAAAAAGAAGCTGATTTTGACTACAAACTTGAGTTTTTAGACAAAAAAGAATCTGAAATAGAAAAACTACACAAACGTCATGTTGATATGCTTGAGCAGATTTCAGGATTATCTGCCGAAGATGCTAAAACAGAATTAGTATCCTCTTTAAAAGATGAAGCAAAATCTGATGCAATGTCTTTTATACAAGATACTGTTGAAGAAGCAAAAATGACTGCACAGCAAGAAGCTCGTAAAGTGGTTTTAAATACAATTCAAAGAGTAGGAGTAGAGCAAGCAGTTGAAAACTGTGTATCGGTTTTTAATTTAGAATCTGACGATGTTAAAGGTAGAATTATTGGTCGTGAAGGACGTAATATTCGTGCTTTAGAAGCTGCTACTGGAGTTGAAATTATTGTTGATGATACACCGGAAGCAATTATACTTTCTTGTTTTGATCCTGTACGTCGTGAAATAGCTCGTTTATCAATGCATAAATTAGTTACTGACGGAAGAATTCATCCTGCAAGAATTGAAGAAATTGTTAAGAAAACTGAGAAGCAAATTACACAAGAAATTATTGAAGTAGGTAAGCGTACGGTTATAGATCTAGGTATTCATGGTTTACACCCTGAGTTAATTAAAACAGTTGGTCGTATGAAATATCGTTCTTCATATGGTCAAAACTTATTACAGCATTCACGTGAAGTAGCAAACCTTTGTGGTATTATGGCTGCTGAAATGGGCTTAAATGCTAAAGCTGCAAAAAGAGCAGGTTTATTACATGATATTGGTAAAGTTCCTGAAACAGAGAGTGAATTACCTCACGCATTATTAGGTATGCAATGGGCTGAAAAGTATGGAGAAAAACCAGATGTTTGTAATGCAATTGGAGCACACCACGACGAAATAGAAATGAAGAGTTTATTATCTCCTATTGTTCAGGTATGTGATGCTATTTCAGGAGCAAGACCAGGTGCGCGACGTCAAGTATTAGATTCTTATATCCAACGTTTAAAAGATTTAGAAGATATAGCTTTTGGATTTACAGGTGTACAGAAAGCATATGCTATTCAAGCAGGACGAGAATTAAGAGTTATGGTTGAAAGTGCTAAAGTAAATGATACTAAAGCGGCAGAATTATCTTTTAATATATCGCAAAAGATTCAAAATGATATGACATATCCGGGTCAAGTAAAGGTTACTGTAATTCGTGAAACTAGAGCAGTAAATGTAGCAAAGTAGATTTTAAATTATTATAAGACACTATCCTAAAATCTGTGTAAGTAAAAACTCAGGGTTAGATTATTTATA
>CAZCHR010000137.1:0-1221 GCA_964498665.1 uncultured Tenacibaculum sp.
ACTTTTAGTCGTAAAGGAAACTATGGCACTTTCAGTCCATAGTGGTTCATTTTTAATAAAAAAGCAAATGATAAAGAAAGTATTAAAGTTAATTAGATGATTGTATTTATAGGATTATCAATAATTGTGTTATTTATATTTTTAAATTTTAAAACAGAAAAAAATAACACAAACAAAGTTGTAGTAAAGGATATTCCGAAACATTGGAATGAATTACTTTTAAAAAATGTACTTTTTTATAAAAAATTAAATACTGAAGATCAATTACATTTTAAGAAACGAATACAATACTTTTTGTCTTATGTTAATATCAAATCGGTTGATTTTGAATTAGAAGAGTTAGATATTTTATTAGTTGCTTCGAGCGCAGTAATACCAGTTTTTGGTTTTGATCAATGGAAATATCCAAATATTAAAACGGTAATTATTTATCCCGACTATTTTAATCAAAGCTTAGAATTTAATAAAGAAGCTAAGAACAGAAATATAGGAGGAATGGTAGGTAACGGTTATTTTGAAAACAAAATGATTCTATCAAGAAGAGCTTTACATCATGGTTTTTCTAATAAAACGGATAAAGGAAATACTGGTGTTCACGAATTTGTACACTTATTAGACAAGTTAGATGGAAAAATAGACGGAATTCCTAAAGCATTATTGGATAATAAAAATTTAATGCTGTGGCTAGATTTAGTATATGAAAAAATGGAAGCTATTAATAATGATAAATCGGATATTAGAGATTACGGAGGAACATCTGAAATAGAGTTTTTTGCAGTAGCTTCTGAATATTTTTTTGAAAGACCAATGTTATTAAAACGAAAACATCCCGATTTATATAATATGTTATCAAGCTGTTTTATGCCATCAACAAAATAATTAATAATTAAATTTGGTGGTAATTCATTAATTATCGCATATTTGTACAATAAATAAATCAATAAAAAACAAAAGTAATAACCTATGAACATATATAAATCACATAAATCGGGCGCTAAACTGCTACTTTTTAGGTACATGTTGTAGGTAAAAAACTTTAAAAGATAGTAGAAGCGTCCAAAATTAATTTTTTGGACGCTTTTTTTATAATTTTTTTTCAAAAATTAATAGATGCCAATACATCGTGTAAGTTTTAGCTACATATCAAACAATCAAAGAGTTATCTAAACTCATAATATCTGCACAAAAGTGGACGGGAATTCTGTTGCTTAAATCTGATTT
>CAZCHR010000137.1:1321-6530 GCA_964498665.1 uncultured Tenacibaculum sp.
TCTGATTTTCAAATAAATAAAATTTATTTTTATTTGTGTAATTCAAAAATACGTTTTAGGTTTGCATCGCAATTAAGCAACAAAACAATTTTAAAAACGAAGTAAATGTTCAAATACCAATTAAACATACGTACAGTAATAGAACCAGGTTCTTGTGTGCACATGCTTCGCGATTTTCTTCATAGATAAATACAATACCCTATATATGAAAATCCGAAGCCAAAAAGTTTCGGATTTTTTTATACTTCATTATTACATCATAAATGAACTTATAAACCAAATCCGAAAGGTTATAAAAGTTTAAATAATGTTCATTGAAACCAAAACACCTTAAAGAACAAAGGCTAAAAGAGGTACGTAGTATTCAACAAAGACAATGGGAAATTAGTGTCGAAATTAGAAATTTAGGTTACATCGAGTTACCAAAACCTATACGACATGGTTGGTTTAAAGAAATTGTAATAACATACAATATAGATAGATATAGAAATAAAAAATACATTTTAGAGCTCTTTGAAGTCATTGAAAAAAGATTTTGGGGTAGCACAAAAAGTAAAGCAGATAAACAATGGTTTCATCAAGTTTCTAAGTATTTAATCTATAAAGATTTTCCTACAATTTCTAAAAAACAATTTAATAGGTTAACACCTAAAGCACAAGCTATGTGTACTGTTTATCAGTATAGAGATTGTCAAAAAAAAATGAGGAAACGATTCTATATAAGAATTCCAAAAGGAGCTTATAAAATTAAATATACACGAGCATATATAACACATTCTAAAAGAATCGATCCGTTGTTAGAAAGTGAATATACTTTATTAGATCAACAACTTTTGAAAAAAGAATATTACAAAACAACTCAAAAGTTATATCGCTGGAGTGGTAAAGATTATTGGAGTGTATCAAAAGTTAAAAAAGATAAACTTAAAGCAAAAAAACAACTGAAAGCTTTAAAGAATTATCTGTTAGATGATGTAGTAAAACAAATAATATCATGGGAAAAAAATTAAAAGGAAAAGACTTAATCAATTTAGGATTTCCAAAAAACAATAGCATAAATATCGCTTTAGGGCAAATAAATAGATATCGTAAAAAAGAGAAAAAAGAACGCATTTTAGAAGAAGCAAAACAAGTTTTGTTAGCTCCTGAGGAATATCAAGGAAATGCTATTTGGGGTAAAGTTGCAGAAGGTTTGGTTAAACCAGTAGAAGTGCAAATGCACAAATTACGTAACACCAGAGCTCCTTTTAGTATTTACGGAGAAAATGAGATTGACGATTTAGCAAAATATCAATTATATGATGCTTTAAAATTACCAATTGCAGTTAAAGGAGCTTTAATGCCAGATGCTCATGCAGGTTACGGTTTACCAATTGGTGGCGTATTAGCAACAGAAAATGCGGTAATTCCTTACGGAGTAGGTGTAGATATTGGTTGCAGAATGTGTTTAACAGTTTACCCAATAAAAGCTTCTTATTTAAAAGGAAAAGTACATCAATTAGAAAATATTTTATCAGAACATACCAAATTCGGAATGTATGAAACACATAACATAAAACACGATCATGAAATATTTGAACGTGCCGAATTTAATGATATTCCGTTGTTAAAACGCTTAAAAATTAAAGCCTATAAACAATTAGGAACCTCAGGTGGAGGTAATCATTTTGTAGAATTTGGAGTGGTAAATATTACTGATGCAAACAATGAGTTTGATTTACCAATTGGAGAATACATCGGTTTATTAACACATAGCGGAAGTCGTGGTTTGGGAGTAAATATTGCTAAACATTACACGTATTTGGCAACAAAACAATGTCCGTTACCAAAAAATGTACAGCATTTAGCATGGTTAGATTTAAACACTCACGACGGTCAAGAGTATTGGTTAGCTATGAATTTAGCAGGAGATTATGCTAAAGCATGTCACGATAATATTCATAAACGAATTGGTAAATTATTAGGAGCAAAAGCGATTGCAAAAATTGAAAACCATCACAATTTTGCTTGGAAAGAGCAAGTAAATGGACAGGAATTAATTGTACATAGAAAAGGTGCAACACCTGCTAATAAGGGCGAGTTAGGTATTATTCCTGGTTCTATGACGGCTCCAGGTTATATAGTTCGTGGTTTGGGTAATTCAGAAAGTTTAAACTCCGCTTCTCACGGTGCTGGTAGAAAACATTCTCGAAGAAAGTGTAAAGAAAAATTTACAAAAAGCGATGTTAAACATCAATTAAAAATGAATGGAATAACTCTTATTGGAGGAGGAGTAGATGAAGCTCCAATGGCATATAAGGATATAAAAAAGGTGATGAATAATCAACAAGAATTGGTTGAAGTATTAGGAACATTTACACCAAAAATTGTACGAATGGATAAGTAATATTTGCTGGCGTTCCCCGTTGGGGCGGGCTTTACACTATATCTTTTTTATAGCTGTCATTGCGAAGTTTACTGTTTTGTAAACTGTGGCAACCTTATAATTAATAAACAGATTGCATCGTCTCTCGCAATGACAACTATTTATATGAACTAAAAAAGGATGCCGTTGCAATCCCTAACGCAAAATAAAACAAGCAGTAAAATAATTTTCGATTATCGAAAACAAATTATAAATAAAATGGACACAAAAATAATACAACTAACAGCAGCTAAAGGACCAACAGAATGTGCTTGGGTGGTTGCCAAAATTTTAAAAATATTTTTAAAAGAAGTAGTTAATCATAAAATTGACTATGAAATTCTTAATAAAATAAACGGAGTTGAAAACGGAACAGTACAATCTGTAACAATTGAATTAAAAGGAAAAAAATTAGTTGAGTTTTTAAAAAATTGGTTAGGAACTATTCAATGGATAGGAACATCAACTTTTAGAAAATTTCATAAACGTAAAAACTGGTTTATAGGTTGTTATGAACTCAATCAATTTAAACAAAAAGTAATAAATGAAAAGGATATTCAATTTCAGGCAATTCGCAGTTCTGGAGCTGGTGGACAGCATGTAAATAAAGTAAGTTCTGCTGTAAGAGCAAAACATTTACCAACAGGAGTTCAGGTTTTAGTTTCTGATAGTCGATCGCAACATCAAAATAAAAAAATTGCGATTATACGATTAAAAGAAAAAGTTGTCGCTGAAAATATAAATCAATTAAAAGAAACTGTAAAAAACGAATGGGAAAATCATTTGAATTTAGAAAGAGGAAATTCAGTAAGAATATTTACAGGTTCTGATTTTAAGCAATCTAAAAAGGTAAAATCTTTTAAAGTAAAACGGAACCAATTAAAAACCGATTTACGTAAACAATTAGAATAAATATAAAAATATTTATCTACGTAAAAAGGTTGCGCAGTAACATGTAATATTTGCAATGTAATTATGAAAAAGATCACGTAGTAAAAAGTGGGAAAATTGCAAAAGAATAGAAAAATACCTCATTTAACAAGGAGTAGAGTGAGGTTAATAAAAAAGTAAGTTCATTAAAATAGTAAAAATATCAAGCAAGTCTTGTTGGGCGTTTCTGTATGGCGCTATTGTATAATTTCGTGCAGTTTTGTATTCGACAATTATATGCAACTAGTCTTGAAGGTTTTGATTATTAGCCAAAAAATAATCGTTATTCTATGTACGTAGGTTCGAATCCTTCCATAACGAAAGTTATGTAGCATAGTCCGGTTAATGCAGTAGAAAGTTCAAATGTGGGTTCGAGTCCCACTATCCTATGGATATCGTCTAATTGGTAAGGCACTAGATTTCGGCTCTAGAGAACGATGAATTAAAAATTCATCCACAAAAGCTCATCACCTTGTAAAACTGATGACTAAAGAAAAAAACGATATGTTCTAAATGAGTTTTTAAATAAACACTTAAATAAGAACTTGAAGTTTTTAATATTAAAATTTGAAAGTAATAATTTTTTATAAATCAGTTGATTTCATTTATTGATTTCAATCCATTTTTAAAAATAAATTACAGCCTTTTTTTAGATTAATTACTTCCGTGATTTGCTAAGCATTTATACGTATCGTTTCTAATTATAATAATTATCAAAAAATAGAAAAATGAAAAAAATAAGAATTAATGCAGGAAAAGTAGGATTGGTATTCAAAAACGGAGACTATCAAAAAGTAATTACACAAGGAACGTATTGGTTATATCTTAATCAGAATGTAATTGTGTATGATTTAAGGGGAGAATTTAATACAGCAATAGCAATAGAAGTTTTACTAAAAGATACTGTTTTAGCAGAAATGTTAGAAACTATAGAAGTTAAAGACAATGAGTTAATGTTGGTTTATGAAAATAATAATTTTAAAAAGGTATTAGAAGCAGGAAGGTATTTTTACTGGAAAGGTTTTATTGATAGAAGATTTCAAAAAATAGATAAAAGTAAAATTTATATCACAGAAAATATAGACAAAGCATTGTTTAGTAATTATGAATTATCAAAATATATCAGAATTTTTGAAGTTGCAACTTTCGAAAAAGCAATATTTATTGTTGATGATATTAAAACAAAAATTTTAACGGGTGGAACTTATAGATTTTGGAAGAATGATACTACAATTAAAATAGCAAAAGCAGATATGAGGCAATTGCAATTAGAAATTGCAGGTCAAGAATTGTTAACTAAAGATAAAGCAAACGTTAGAATTAATTTTTACACACAATATAAAATTATTGATATTGAAAAATCTTTATTGGCAAACAAAGATTTTGAAAAACAGTTATACATTTTAATGCAATTAGAATTAAGAGCTTACGTTGGTAGTTACACTTTAGATGAGTTATTAGAAAAGAAAGATGAAATAGCTTTAGCTGTATTAGAAAAAGTGTCAAGAAATACAGATAAATTGGGAGTTGAAATACTTAACAGCGGAATTAGAGATGTTATTTTAACTGGTGATATGAAAGAAATTATGAATCAAGTTTTAATCGCTCAAAAAAAGGCACAAGCTAACATAATTACTAGAAGAGAAGAAACAGCATCAACCAGAAGCTTACTAAATACTGCTAAATTGATGGAGAATAATGAAATGTTATTTAAACTAAAAGAAATGGAGTATGTAGAAAAAATTGCTGATAAAGTAGGTGAGATTTCTGTTTCAGGTAACGGTAATATGGTAAAACAATTAAAAGATATATTCACTGTAAATAAATGAACCACTATGGACTGAAAGTGCCATAGTTTCCTTTACGACTAAAAGT
>CAZCHR010000138.1:0-4118 GCA_964498665.1 uncultured Tenacibaculum sp.
ATAAATTTTATTCATTTTTTTGTTTGGTTTGTATATCGCAATTTAAAATAATAATATCTTTTAAAAACCCTTTGCAAATACCAGTTATAGTAATTTCTTGTCCCGCTTTAATTTGATCGAGCTTCTTTTTTTCTGAATCATTTAAATCACAAATAATATTTGATGATTTATGTTTTGCATCTAAAAAAATAGTGTTACGTTGATTTAAATACGTAATCTTTTTAACAATACCAGTTATTTTAATTACTCTATTATTATAAACACTATTTGCTTTTTTTTCATTAGTTAAATAATCTTTTAATAATAGTGTCGACGCAATGGTGATTTCTGGTTTTAATTTCTGACTATTAGAAAATTCATATTTTACAAATACAATTAGAAGAACTAAAAGTATAATTAGTATTGTAATATTTTCTTTTCTGATATTCATTTGATGAATGTAATAATTAATTCAAAGAAACTAAATTCTTAAAAAAAATAAGAATATTTATGGATGAATAGGTAGAATTTATCTCTAAAGAAGAATATTTAGAGATTAAGAGCTTAAAAAATAATAGTATATTTCACTTTTTAAACACAATAATGAGAAAAGATAGACTGTACTTTTTAACTGTAATATCAATTACTTTAGTTTTTTTAACACTTGCTGTAATTGCATCTAATTACTTTGTTAAAGCGAGTGCAAATCAGTTGATAGAGGCTCAGGTAGAATCTAGTAAAAGAGAGGCAAACGAAATTGCTAGTTTAATTGATTTTCAATTAACAAATAATATAAAAAGAAATCAAATTGTAGATAATATTCAAAATATTATAACAAAATCTAATTCAAATAGTTGGTTTATAAGTGTTTTTAACTGGTCAGGAAAAAATATTAGTCATCCAGATATTACCAAAATAGGACAACCTTTAAACTCTGACACCGACTTATTATCATCTCTTAAAGAAAAAAATAATTCAGATAACTTATATAAGCTATTGTCTGAAAACTCAAGGAGAAATCAATCGGAAGTAATTCATATTGCACCAACAAAAAAATCTGATTTAATTATTGCTGCTAACGTTAATGTTAATAGCATAAAAGGTCAAATGAGTAAATTAAAAAACAATTTTTACACGATATTTTTAATAATGGGAATATTTGTAATTATTTTTTCATCTCTATTAGTTAGAATTATTGGTAGCAAATATGAAAAACAATTAGAATTAAAGAATACTAGTTTAACATCGGAAGTTGTAAATTTATCAAGGTTAAATACCGATTTGGTTTCTTATAAAGAAAAAATAGGAGAAGTCGTTGCTAAAAAAGAAATATCAGGAGAATCTATAGATGCTAATAAGCAACGTATACTTACCTATATGCGAAATGAGTTGGTACCTGTTTTAATTAAAGATATAGCTTACGTATATACCGAAAATACAATTACTTATGTTGTTTGTTTTGATGGTAAAAAATCAACATCTAATGCAAGTTTAGACGATATGTATACAAACTTTGATGCAACATTGTTTTTTAGAGCAAACAGGCAATTTATTATAAGTATAGCAGCAATAGATAAGATAATTAGATATGGTAAGAGTCAATTAAAAATAGTACTACAGTCTAAAACAACCGAAGATATAATTATCAGTAAAAATAAAGCAGCAGAATTTAAACAATGGTTAAATATCTAGTTTTTTTTAACGCTTTTTTTTCCTCTTTAGGTTCCTTTTTTGTTCTCTCACTAACTTTGTAGGTTGTTGAGTTATTGATTATCTGTTTCTTTGTGGTATCGAAAATAAAACTAATCTTAAAATCAATAATTATGAGAAATTTTATAAACAAAGCTTTTGTATGTTTAACAATTATAAGTTCAATCGTGTTTTCTAGTTGTAGCGATTCAGGTGAAATATTAGAAGAATTATCTATTTCTGAAAAAGTAGGATTACTTGAGAAAGGAGAATGGTTATTAAAAGGATTTGAAGATAGGGTAATGCATACTTTTGTAGATGGGAAAAGACACACTTACTATGGACAAAACAATGTTTTTTCTAATGAAGCTATTCCAGGAACACAAGAATATAAAATTGAAGGTAATCTTTTAACTATAGACTATAACTTTGGGAATATAAGTACTTATGAGGTGAAATTCTCTTGTGATAATACAATTGTAGAATTTTATAAAAACGGTCAATTAGGAACCACATTATACAAAAGAGGATCTAGTTATAAAGATTGTATATAAACATAATTTTATAAATAAGATAAATGCCTTTCAATATATTTTGAAAGGCATTTATCTTATTGCAAAGATTGATTTACTTTTTAGTTAAATAAACGTAAATTTGCAGCTTCTTAAAAGAAATGAAATGCAGTATACTCATCAAGAAATAGAAAAAAAATGGCAACATTTTTGGGCAGAAAACCAAACATTTAAAGCCAGTAATAATTCTGATAAACCTAAATATTATGTACTCGATATGTTTCCTTATCCATCTGGAGCAGGTTTACATGTAGGGCACCCGTTAGGTTATATTGCTTCTGATATTTATGCGCGTTATAAGCGTCATAAAGGGTTTAATGTATTGCATCCACAAGGATATGATTCTTTTGGTTTACCAGCTGAACAGTATGCAATTCAAACAGGTCAGCATCCTGCAATTACTACGGAGACAAACATTAAAACTTACCGTCGTCAGTTAGATAATATCGGATTTTCGTTTGATTGGTCTCGAGAAGTACGTACATCAAGTCCAGAATATTATAAATGGACACAGTGGATTTTCATCCAATTATTTAACTCTTGGTATAATAAGGATACTGATAAAGCAGAAGATGTTTCAACGTTAATTGCAAAATTTGAGGCTGCAGGAAACTCAAAAGTAAATGCTGTTTCAGATGAAGATATTACTGTTTTTTCTGCGGATGAATGGAATAGTTTTTCATCAGAAAAACAACAACAAATAATACTACAATATCGTTTAACATTTTTATCAGATACAGAAGTAAATTGGTGTCCTGCTTTAGGAACAGTTTTAGCAAATGATGAAATTGTAAACGGAGTTTCAGAACGTGGTGGACATGAAGTTGTTCGTAAAAAAATGACGCAATGGTCTATGCGAATTTCTGCATTTGCGCAACGTTTATTAGATGAATTACAAAATATCGATTGGCCACAGCCATTAAAAGATTCTCAAACCAATTGGATAGGTCGCTCACAAGGAGCAATGGTTTCTTTTGATGTTGAGAATTACGATGCTAAAATTGATGTGTTTACTACACGTCCTGATACTGTTTTTGGAGTGTCTTTTATGACCTTAGCTCCAGAACATGATTTAGTGGCACAAATTACAACTGCTGAACAAAAAGAAGTGGTAGAAGCTTATGTTGAAGCAACTGCGAAACGTTCTGAACGTGATAGAATGGCAGATGTAAAAACCATTTCTGGTGTATTTACAGGCGCTTATGCTTTGCATCCATTTACAGGAAAACAAGTGCCAATTTGGATTGGAGATTACGTGTTAGCAAGCTACGGAACAGGAGCTGTTATGGCAGTACCTTGTGGAGATCAACGCGATTATGATTTTGCAAAACACTTCGGATTAGAGATTCCAAATATTTTTGCAGATACAGATATTTCTGAAAAAGCAAATGATGCTAAAGAAGGAATTAAATTAGCGAATTCTGATTTCTTAGATGGTTTAAATTATAAGAAAGGAATGAAAACCGTAATCTATGAACTAGAGAAACGCGGTTTTGGTTATGGAAAAATAAACTATCGTTTACGTGATGCAGTATTTAGTCGTCAACGTTATTGGGGAGAACCATTCCCAGTATATTATAAAGATGGAATGCCGCAAATGATAGATGCAAAACATTTACCAATTGTTTTACCAGAAGTAGAAAAGTATTTACCTACCGAAGATGGTAAACCACCTTTAGGAAATGCTGAGGTTTGGGCTTGGGACGTTGAAAAGAATGAAGTAGTTTCAAATGATTTAATAAATGACACTAGTGTCTTTCCACTTGAGTTAAATACAATGCCTGGGTGGGCAGGAAGTTCTTGGTATTTTAACCGCTATATGGATTCTAACAATGATGGAGAATTTGTAAGTAAAGAAGCGGTTGATTACTGGAAAGA
>CAZCHR010000138.1:4218-6513 GCA_964498665.1 uncultured Tenacibaculum sp.
ACGGCGTTAACGTTTCTGATGCTGAACCAACAAAAGACGAGTTAAAAACATTACATAAAACAATCAAGAAAGTAGAAGAAGATATTGAGAATTTCTCTTTTAATACTTCAGTATCCACTTTTATGATTGCAGTAAATGAGTTAACGACTCAGAAGTGTAATAAGCGTGCTATTTTAGAACCATTATTAGTGTTAATTTCTCCATATGCACCGCATATTGCAGAAGAATTATGGAGCCAATTAGGTTATAAAGATTCAATTTCTACTGTAGCTTTTCCAAAATTTGAAGCTTCACATTTGGTTGAGAGTTCTAAGAATTATCCAGTTTCTTTTAACGGTAAAATGCGTTTCACATTAGAGTTACCATTAGATTTATCTAAAGAAGAAATAGAAAAAACAGTAATGGCACACGAAAAAACACAAGCACAACTTGCAGGGAGAGAGCCAAAGAAAGTAATTATTGTTCCTGGTAAGATTATAAATATTGTAGGATAATACTTATTTAATATTTATTTTATAAAAAAGCTACTGTATTTTACAGTAGCTTTTTTAGTAATCAGAACAATTATTTATAATATAAGTTTAGTTATTGTTTTTATAATTGTAATTAGTATCATTTATTATTTCATAAATAATCATTAATTTACACGAAAATAGAAGGGTTTTAGTGAATATTTTATCTTGTTGTAGCAGTAATACTCCACATGCTCATTTTTTTTCATCTGTATATGATATTTCAGATGAAATTTGGAAAGAGCTACAATGTGTTGATAATCTTTATTTTAACAAAAAGTATTTAGGTGCTTTAGAAAAGCACAATCCACAAATACAATTTTCTTATATAGTTTTATTGCATGATAATCAGAATCCAATTGCTTTCGCGACGATACAGGTTGTAGATTTTTATTTAGACAGTGTGCAAAATGATATGCAGTCTTTAGTAGAATGGATTAAATGTATGGGGCGAAAAGTTAAACTTATATCACCTGAAAAACCATTTAAAATACTTACATGTGGTAATACTTTTGTTAGTGGTGAACATGGTATTTATATCAATCAAAATCAAGATAAAAAACAGGTAGTAAATCAATTAGCAAAAGCAGTTATACATCACGCAAACAAAAACTTTAATAATAGCATAGATGCTTATATGTTAAAAGATTTTATAAAAGAATCTTTATTTATTACTGACGAATTACTTGAAGATGGGTATAATTCTTTTAATGTTGAACCTAATATGGTTTTAAATATTGATAAAGATTGGTTGTCGTTTGATGATTATTTAGCAGCTTTAAAAACCAAATTTAGAGTTAAAGCCAAAAGAGCTATTAAACTTAGTAGTCCTTTAAAAGTTGAAAATATTTCTAATGATAGGGTAAAAGATTTATTACCTGAAATGACATCACTTTATAAAACAGTGTCTAGTAAATCTAGTTTTAATCTTGGAGATTTTAATTTACAAACATATAGTTCTCTTAAAGAAACACTAAATAATAATTTCTTTTTAAAAGCATATTGGTTAGAAGATAAATTAGTTGGTTTTCTATCAGGAGTTATAAATAAAAATTCTTTAGATGCACATTTCGTTGGTATAGATTATAAATATAATAGAGATTATGCTGTATACCAAAGAATGTTATATGATTATATTCGGTTAAGTATTGAATATAAAGTTGAGGTGCTTAATTTTGGTAGAACAGCTAGTGAAATAAAAAGTTCAGTAGGAGCAATTCCAGAAGAATTAACTATTTATTTAAGACACAAAAAAACGATACCTAATCGAATTTTGAGTTTGTTTTTAAAGAGAATTCAGCCATCTGAGTTTAGTCAAAAACACCCTTTTAAAAAGAAATTAATAACAGAAAAAGTAAGTTAATAATATGAGAAATTCAGAAGAATTACTTAAAGTTCTTACACTTGAAGATATTGGAGATAATAATTTTAATGGAGTAAGTAAAGATATTGGAAGTCCGAATGTATTTGGGGGTCAGGTTTTAGCACAAGCATTAAATGCAGCGTACAGAACAACACCTAAAGAACGTGTTTTACATTCGTTACATTCATATTTTTTAGAAGCTGGAAATTTAGATATACCAATAACATATAATGTACAAAGTATTAGAGATGGAGGGAGTTTCTCTACGCGTCGTGTAACTGCACATCAAAAAGATAAAACTATTTTTATTTTAGCATGTTCTTTTCATAAGCAAGAAGAAGGTTACGAACACCAAATGCCAATTAAAAAAGATATAAAACAACCTGAGGAATTGTTTAGCTGGACGGATATGTTAGATCA
>CAZCHR010000139.1:0-6501 GCA_964498665.1 uncultured Tenacibaculum sp.
CATAACTCCGTAACCATAAGCACTTAAATAATTAGATCCTTGAGTTAACCATGTAAGTATGTAACAAACTCTCTCTCCAAACCTCGACATAGTAAAAGTTTGATGAGCTGCATACCTGTGTAAAAAGAATGTTTGAAAAAACAAACCAGAATACCATAAAAAAATCATGAAAACCACTATTACCATATCTGTAGATTTAGTTTGCAAAGAACTAAAGTTAATATGGTATATAAAATGAACTTAAGTTAAGTAATTCGTTTACGAATTCTACTTAAAGCTTGTGGTGTAACACCAATGTAGGATGCTATATATTTTAATGGAATTTCTTTTATTAATTTTGGACGTTCATCAAATAACCTCAAATAACGCTCTTCTGCGGTATCATTTAATAACGACTGTTCTCTTTTTGATTTTATTAAATATAACCTTTCTGATGACAGCCTACCTAGTGTGTTTCCTATAACAGTTTTTTTATATACTTGTTGTAAATCTTCATAAGACATACTCCACATTTCTACATCAGTAAGTGTTTCTAGCTCATATAATGAAGGAGATTGAGTTAAAAAAGAATCGTAAGCGCTTACAAATTCATCATTAAAACAAAATCCGAAAGTTGTTTCTTTCTCACTATCTTCATTCGGAATAAAAAAACGTACAACTCCTTTATCAATAAAAGAAATATGATTCTCTATTTCTCCTAACTTAAGTAATTTTGTACGCTTTTTTACTTTTTTAAGCACTAATTTAGAGGTAAAAAAATCCCAATCACTATCAGCAATTATAAGTGATTTTTCTAAATAAGCTCTAAAATTTACTATGCTCATATAATAAGTTACAATCTATTATCAATAATACTTTGCACAACTTCTGGATTTAATAAAGTAGAAACATCTCCTAAATTATCTAACTCGTTATGCGCAATTTTTCGCAAGATACGACGCATTATTTTTCCTGACCTCGTTTTTGGTAGACCTACTGTAAACTGAATTTTATTCAATTTTGCTATTGGACCAATATGTTCTGTAATTATTTGATTTATTTCTTTTCGTAAATTATCATGATTTCTACTTTCTCCAACATCTTTTAAAATAACATAACAATACAATGCATTTCCTTTTACATCATGCGGAAAACCTACAATAGCACTTTCAGCTACCGCTGGATGCTCATTAACTGCATCTTCTATTGGTGCAGTTCCTAAATTATGACCTGAAACTATAATTACATCGTCTACTCTACCTGTTATTCGGTAATACCCAACCTCATCTCGTAATGCTCCGTCTCCAGTAAAATACTTGTTTTCAAAAGCAGAAAAATAAGTTTCCTTGTATCGGTGATGATTTCCCCAAATTGTTCTTGCTATCGAAGGCCAAGGATATTTTACACATAAACGTCCATCTACCTGATTTCCTTTCACTTCAACTCCGTTTTCATCCATCAATGCTAATTGAATTCCTGGTAATGGTAATGTTGCGTATGTTGGTTTTGTTGGTGTTATATATGGCATTGGAGAAATCATTATTCCTCCAGTTTCTGTTTGCCACCAAGTATCTACAATTGGGCTTTTCTTTTTACCTACATTATCATTATACCAATGCCACGCTTCTTCATTTATAGGCTCACCTACGGTTCCTAAAACTTTTATTGATGATAAATCGTATGTGTTTACAAAATCTAACTTTTCTTTTGCCAAGGCTCTAATTGCTGTTGGTGCTGTATAAAACTGTGTAACTTTATGCTTTTCTACAATTTCCCAAAAACGTCTAAAATCAGGGTAACTTGGTACACCTTCAAACATTACAGTGGTTGCTCCGTTTGCTAACGGACCGTAAACTATATAGCTATGTCCTGTAATCCAACCAATATCTGCTGAACACCAATAAACATCGTTTTCTTTATAATTAAATACGTTTTTAAAAGTATATGCTGTGTATATCATATAACCAGCTGTTGTATGTAACATTCCTTTCGGACTTCCTGTTGATCCTGACGTATATAAAATAAATAATGGATCTTCTGCATCAACAATTTCTGGTTCACATTTTTCTGAAGCTTCATCTAATAAAGGTTGCAACCATTTATCTCGTCCTTGTTTCATTTGAATATCAGAATTGATTCTTTTTGCAACCAATACTGTTTCTATACATTCACAATCATTCAATGCTTCATCTACAATTGCTTTTAAATCGATTGTTTTTGCTCCTCTATAAGAACCGTCTGAAGTAATAACCATTTTTGCTTCACAATCGTTTATTCTTGTTGATAATGCTGTTGCTGAAAACCCAGCAAAAACCACTGAATGAACCGCTCCAATACGAGCACAAGCCAATACTGAAACTGCTAATTCTGGAATCATTGGTAAATAAATACAAACTCTATCTCCTTTTTTAATTCCGTTTTCTTTTAAAACATTTGCAAATTTACATACTCTTCTATGTAACTCTTTATATGAGATATGTTCAGCTTTATCATTCGGATTATTAGGTTCAAATAAAATAGCTGTTTTATCTCCTCTTATTTGTAAATGTCGATCGATACAGTTTTCTGTTATATTTAATTTTGCGCCCTCAAACCATTTTATATCAGGTTTATAAAAATCATAACTTAAAACTTTATCCCATTTTTTTCTCCATACAAAATGTTCTTCAGCGATTTCTTCCCAAAACAACTCAGGGTTTCTAACTGACTTTCTATAAACATGAAAATATTCTTCTAAAGTTTTAACATGATAATTACTCATAACTACTTGTTTGATTAAGTCTACTAATCTACAATTTTTAATTATTCAATACTTATTTTTTCTACAAACAACACTTTAACCATAACTAATTTATTATTTTCGATTTATAATGGATATTTTACTAGCATCTTTTTTTCAAAATTGGCATATTATTATACTGTTTTTTACAGTTGCTATTTTATATTCATCAGTTGGTTTTGGTGGAGGTTCTAGCTACTTAGCTATTTTAGCTTTAACAGGAATTGCGTTTTCACAAATTAGAGCTACTGCTTTATTATGTAACATAATTGTAGTTTCTGGTAATGTTTGGCTATTCTATCAACAAAAAGTAATTGATTGGAAAAAAGTTATTCCCTTAGTTTTATTTAGTGTTCCTTTGGCTTTTATAGGTGGTTATATACTTATTAATAAAACCATCTTTTTTATTCTCTTAGGCTTTACTTTATTGTTCGCAGCAATTACTATGTGGGTTTCTAAAAAAACACTTTCTATAAAACAAAAAGATACTACTCTTAAAAATGCAAGTTATGGTGGATCTATTGGGTTTATCTCTGGTATGGTTGGTATTGGAGGAGGAATTTTTCTTGCTCCATTGCTTCACTTAACAAATTGGGATACACCTAAAAAAATCGCTGCAACTTCAAGTTTTTTTATTTTAGTGAATTCTATTGCTGGATTAATAGGTCAGTATTCAAACCCTAGTTTTGAAATTGACTGGAATTTAACATCAATCTTACTAATTACCGTTTTTATTGGCGGACAAATTGGTAGCAGAATGAGTAATAAACTCTTTAATCCTATTCAACTAAAAAAAGCAACCGCTATATTGATTGCCTTTGTTGGTATACGTATTTTAATTAAATATTTAAGTTCTTAATAATCTTACTTTGATTCTTAAAAAGAACGCGCTTATGGATATTTTTTAAATCTCTTATCATTCTATTTATAGTTTTATATATAATTTCTAACCATATAAATTAAACTATTATGAATTTTAAAATCTATCCTTCAATAGGAATAGCAAGAATGGGTAATGGACCCGCTACAAAAGAAGATGTTATTTTTAGTCCTGAAGTTCCTTGGGCTAACTTATATGAAACAGGTAAAGAATATCATACTGCCAATGGTGCTTTAAAAAAACAAGCGCAACGGTTTTATATCTACGAATGTGACGATCAAGGAAATCCTATTCGTAAAATTGATACTAATATTAGTCAAGTAGAATGGACTGTAGAAGTTGCTAATAAAAAACCTTTTTGGTATGATTTTAATAACAGTTTAGACCTTTCTGTAAAAACAGATAATGAAAACCTAAGTCCTTCTTTTTATACAAATAAAATTGCTCCAGGAATTAGTACTTCAAGAAGAAATCCTAATGTATTAAATGAGAAACTAATAAGTTCTAGCGATCAGAACTACAGAAAAGAGTTAATTAATAGTCCAGATTCTGTTAGCGTTTCTTCTAATAATAAAAAACAAAAAATTGGAGGAAAATTCCCTTTTCCTTTAATTAAAGAAGGAAAAAGTAAAATTGCAAAAGCAATGAATATGGATTCTAAAGGAGTAAATTTAGGAACTGTAGAATATGATAATAGTTCTTTAATTTTTTATCCTGGTGATGGAATTTCTGCAGCTTTAAACCCTTCCGATTTAAATACTGACTTTGCTGATAACTCTAATTGGTATGACGATATATGTGATGGAAGAATTACAGCAAAAATAACTATAGAAGGAAAAACTTATGAAGTTAACGATGCTAAATCTGCTGCTTGGGTAGCTACAGCTCCTCCTGACTATGCTCCACAAATACAACCACTAGCTACTATGTACGATTTAATCTGTGGTGCTTCTGATGATACATATACTACAGATTTTAGTTTAGTTTTTCCTGTCTTATATAGATTATATAGAATGCAATGGGTAAATGCTAGTGACTTTTTATCGCCATCATTTAGGGAGGTAATAGATCAATTAACACCTAAAGAGTTTAAATGTTTATACAACAACTCTAATGAGGCTCAACCAATAAGAGAAAAAATATTTAATTTATTTAGAGATCCTGAATATAATTATAATAATGAGCCAATTATACCAAGTAAAAGTGTTACTGATATTACTAATATTGGTAGTGGTACAGAAGAATTAAAATTCCCTTTCTATCCTGGTGATGGAATAAATTATCCCGGGAGTCCTGCACAATGGTTTGCGATACCACCTATTTTATATCAACAACTAAAAAGTTGGAGAGATGGAGATTTTAAAAGTTTAGATTTTGATTATACAAACATGGATGAATTAGGTGTCTATTATCAAAATATATACATTAATGCATCAAAAGATGAATCTAAAAGTGCTTTGTTAATGACACGCGCTGTTTTAGAAACTTTATATGGTGGTGGATTTCATCCTGGTGTAGAACTGACATGGCCAATGCGACATAAGCAAATGTATGCAGCAAATAAATTGGCTGTTAAAAAAATTACAGAAGAAGCTTCTTTATTTGGACTTAGAGAAATACGTATTGCTTCAGCGACAAAAGACGAGCAATCAGAATTTTTTTATAATGATTTTGGTTTTCAAATGGATTCAGATGATATCAAAGCCTCTTTAAATCCATCTAATAAAGAAAGTTGGTTATGGAAAACTACTCCTGGTGATTTAACCAAATGGATGGGAATTCCATGGCAATCGGATGCTGGAAGTTGCCAAAAAGTGTTTTTAGATAGTCAATACCCAATACCTGCTTGGTGGGCAGCAAATTTACCTGTAGATGTTTTAACTGAAGAAAGCTTAGTAAAAATGCAAAACACTAATATTGGTAATGAAACAAAGCAATTTATTTATGCTAATAGAGTTCCTTGGTTAATGACAACTGATACTGGTTATGTAGGATATCATGCCGAAGGTGGTTATCTAAACGGTTTAATTAACATGGTGTATAAATGGAAAGATATTGGTGTTGTTTCTGGTCGTAATGCTAACGTAAAAGGAATTCCTGAAATAGTTTATGTTTCATCTGATAGTAAAAACGTAAAAGATAAACTAGTTATATTTTTAGGTAAAGAAATAAAGTCTAGACCTTTAAAACTTAACCCTCCAAGTGTTTTTTATTCAAATACAAGAGAAATGGTTTGGCTTTCAGCTGATAAAAAAATATTTCTATCTTCAACAAAAGATGGTACTGGAGATGTTTTTGTTGATGATGTTTTAGAACTTAAAATTAATGGAAACACTGTGTTAAATCAAGATTTTAGTAATGGTTGTAGTGGAAAAATAACACCACTCCCTCCAATAGATATTACAGATAATTTAAAATCATATAGTAATAATTTTGTTACTATTGAAGTAAGTTATATTGATAAATGTGGCGGATATGAATCAGCTACAAATATGTATTTAATTATTAAATAATTATGAATCCTGAGACACACTTAAAAACAAAAGTACTTATTGTTGGAAAAGGAGTCTCAGGACTCATTTTATCCTATTTATTAGAGAAAAAAGGAATTGAATCTATACTACTTAATAAAGAAATAAGTGCATCAGCTACTATACTTGCAGAAACAATTCCACCTTCTACACTTACTATCTTAAAAAATATTGGCTTACTTACTCTATTTGAACAATGTGCTACCAAAACATATGGTTATCAATCCATATGGAATGGTATTTTAAATGATGAAGATTTTTTTTCTCACAATCCATATAAGTATGGATTAAAGCTAAACAAAAAACAACTTCTTTTAAAGTTAGAAAAAAAA
>CAZCHR010000140.1:0-6497 GCA_964498665.1 uncultured Tenacibaculum sp.
TATTTATATTTTAGGTAAAAAAAATATACTATTTAACTTTTAATGCGTCTTTAGCTAGGTTTTTATATTCTTTTCTATTCTTAAATATTTGTAATGAGGCAAATAAAGCTTCTTTAAATGAAGTTGGATTTGCTTTGTTTTTTCCAGCAATATCAAAACCGGTTCCGTGATCTGGAGAGGTTCTTACTTTATTTAATCCAGATGTAAAGTTAACTCCATTTCCAAAAGATAATGCTTTAAAAGGTGCTAATCCTTGATCGTGATACATTGCTAAAACACCGTCAAATTGTTTGAAGGTTTTAGATCCAAAAAATCCATCAGCTGCATAAGGTCCGAAAACTAGTTTTCCAGATTCTTTTATTTTATCAATAGTAGGGCGAATAATTTCATCATCCTCTTTACCAATAATTCCGTTGTCTCCACAGTGAGGGTTTAATCCTAAAACTGCTATTTTTGGTTTTCTGATGTTAAAATCTTTTTTTAGAGAATCATGCATGATTTCTACTTTAGATTCTATTAGTTCAGGAGTAATAGTTTCTGCTATTTTTGATACTGGAATGTGACCTGTAATTAAACCAATTCTCAACTCGTCTGTCATTAGAATCATTAAACTCTTACCATCAAGATTATCTTCTAAATATTCTGTATGTCCAGGGAATTTAAATTCTTCTGATTGAATGTTTTCTTTACTTATAGGAGCTGTTAATAATATATCAATATGATTGTTTTTTAAAGCTTCTGTGGCTGCTACAAGAGATTTGTATGCAAACTCACCACCAATTTTAGTTGTCTTACCTATTTCAATTTTAACTTCTTCTTTCCATACGTTTAGTAAGTTAACTTTACCATGAACAATTTTCTCGATATTATTAATTCCATGAGTGTTATTGTTTAGATTTAGCGTTTTTTTATGATATGAAATAGATTTATTTGAAGCAAACAATACTGGAGTACAAAACTCTAGCATACGTTTGTCTAAAAATGTTTTTAAAATAATTTCAATACCAATACCGTTTATATCGCCAACTGAAATCCCAACAATAATTTTGTTTGTGTTGTCCATAGTTACTTTAGTGCGTAAAGTTGTATTTTTGATGCAAACAAAAGTAATTAAAATTTAGATAATGTTTACTGGAATAATTGAGAGCCTTGGAATTGTAAGAAGAATAGTAAATGATAAAGAGAACTTACATATAACAATACAAAGTGATATTACTGATGAGTTAAAGATAGATCAGAGTGTTGCTCATAATGGTGTTTGTTTAACGGTAATTGATATTGTTAATGATGAATATACAGTAACTGCGATTAAGGAGACATTAGATAAAACAAATATTGGCAATTTAAAAGTTAATGATGAAGTTAATTTAGAGAGAGCAATGAGGTTAGGAGCAAGATTAGATGGTCATATAGTACAGGGTCATGTAGATAAGACGGGTGTTTGTAAAAATATCGAAGATCAGAAAGGTAGTACGATTTTTACTTTTAAGTATGATTTTAAAGGTGATGACGTTACTATAGAAAAAGGTTCTATAACTGTAAATGGTGTAAGTTTAACTGTTGTTAATTCTAAAAGAGATGAGTTTAGTGTTGCTATTATACCTTATACACTAGCACATACTACTTTTAAAAATATAGAAATTGGAAGTAAAATAAATCTTGAGTTTGATGTTATTGGTAAGTATGTTGCTAGATTAACTAGTTTGAAATAAAAAAGATAGCAAATTTAAAACTGCTATCTTTATATATATTAAATATTCAAAAGTTGAAATATTTTATCTTCTTTAGGTGCTAAAAGAATCATATAAAATAGAAGGATAACTCCAAATAATAAAAACTCAGGTTTTAATAATAAGATTAAAAAACAAGCTCCTTCTAATACTGCCCATTTTATAATTGAGGCACTTTGATAAATTGCAAATTTTTCATCATCAGAAGAATCTTTTTGTATATTTTTTAAAGTTTTATTGAATAAAAAATTACTTAAAACATACGCTACAGCTGGAATAAAAGAATAGGGTAATGAAGCATTGTTAATTTCAAGATTCAATATGTTTTTAAAATCACCTAGTAAAAAGTAAGCTAGAGTAACTCCGGCTACTAATGCTAAATGAATTATTTTGAACGTTTTTATTTTTGGATTCATGTTAGATTACCCAATAAAATCATTAATTGTTTTTGTAATAAAAGCTAACTGTTCTTCATCTAATTCTGTATGCATTGGTAATGAAATTACTTCATCAATTAATTGATTAGTAATTGCAAAATCGTCTTCATTATAGCGTTCGTCTTTATATGCTTTTTGAGCGTGTAATGGAACAGGATAATAAATTGCATTTGGAATATTATTATCTAATAAATGTTGATGTAATTCATCACGTTTTCCATTCGTAATTCTTAATGTGTATTGGTGAAAAACATGAGTGGTAAAAGTGCTAATCGCTGGCGTAATAATATTAGAGTTGGTTGCGAAAGCTTCTGTATAATACATAGCTGCTTCTCTACGAGAAGCACAATAAGAATCTAATAAAGGTAGTTTTATCTGTAAAACAGCTGCTTGCAAACTATCTAAACGAGAATTTACTCCTACAACATCGTGGTAATAACGTTTGTACATTCCGTGATTTACAATTCCTCTAATTGTGTGCGCTAGATCATCATCGTTTGTGAAAATAGCTCCTCCATCACCATAACAACCTAAGTTTTTAGATGGGAAGAAAGACGTAGTCCCTACATTTCCAATCGTTCCAGATTTCTTTTTGGTTCCGTCAGAAAAAGTATAATCTGCTCCAATTGCTTGCGCATTATCTTCAATTACAAATAAGTTATGCTCTTTAGCAACTTCCATTACCGCTTCCATATTCGCACATTGGCCAAATAAATGTACAGGTACAATCGCTTTTGTTTTTGGAGTAATTGCCTTTTTTAAAGCTTCAATATCTATGTTAAATGTATCTGGTTCA
This sequence comes from uncultured Tenacibaculum sp., assembly GCA_964498665.1. GTDB lineage: Bacteria > Bacteroidota > Bacteroidia > Flavobacteriales > Flavobacteriaceae > Polaribacter. The sequence continues at coordinate 2,964 of CAZCHR010000140.1, forward strand.
ACATCTACTAAAACAGGTGTTAGCTTTAATAATGCAATTACCTCTACAGTAGCCGCAAAAGTAAAATCGGCAGTAATAACTTCATCACCTTGCTCTAAACCTAATCCCATCATTGCAATTTGTAAAGCATCTGTTCCGTTTGCACAAGGAATTACGTGCTTTACACCTAAATATTTTTCTAAATCGCTTCCGAATCCTTTAACTTCTGGACCTCCGATATAATAAGCAGTGTCTAAAACACTTCCGAAAGCTTTATTTACTTGAGGTTTAATTTTTGCATACTGACCTTGTAGGTCAACCATTTGAATTTTTTTCATCTGATAAACGAATTTTTAGAATCACAAAAATACAAAACAATCTGCTATTGATTTTGAAGAATTAGCTAAATTAAGCTTTAGAATTTGAGACTGTTTAAAAACACTATCCAAAAAATGCTAAATAAAAAATCTGTTATCTTTGATGAAAATCAATCCCAAATGAAATTGTTTAAAAAGATTTTCAAAATATTTTTACTAGTAGTAGTGTTGTTATTTGTTGGTGTTTGGCTGTTTGCGAAAACATTACACCCAACTTACAACGGAGAATTAGAATTAGCAAATATTTCTGATAAAGTTACAGTGTATTACGATGAAGTAGGTGTGCCGCATATTAATGCAGAAAATCAGAAAGATGCATATACCGTTTTAGGTTATGTACATGCACAAGATAGGTTGTGGCAAATGGAGTTGATTCGTAGAATTGTAGTAGGAAGATTAGCTGAGGTTTTTGGAAAAGAATTAGTGCGTACCGATAAGTTTTTCTCAGGTTTAGGTATTGAAGAAGCAGCTGCTAAGACAATTAAAAAACTTGATAAAAATACAGAAGCTTATAAAATGACACAAGCTTATTTAAACGGAATTAATCAATTTATTGATGAAGGAACTACTCCGTTAGAGTTTTATTTGGTTGGATTAGATAAAGAAAAATATACAATTAAAGATGTGTATAATGTATTTGGTTATATGGCATTTAGTTTTGCAGTAGCTCATAAAACAGATCCTATGCTTACTGAAATAAAAGAAAAGTTAGGAGATGTTTATTTTAATGAATTAAACGGAGCTAATTTTGAAAATGTAACCGTTATTAAAAATCAAAAAAACAAAGAGATTAAAGCTGAATTTGCAACAGCAATGAATAATTTATTAAATAAATTACCGATTTCACCTTTTATAGGAAGTAATGCTTGGGTTTTAGGGCCAGAAAAGACAAAAAATGGAAAAGTAATTTTTGCAAACGATCCACACATCGGTTTTTCACAGCCTTCAGTTTGGTATCAATCACATATAAAAACTCCAGACTATGAATTATATGGTTTTAATTTAGCATTAACACCGTTTTCACTTTTAGGACATAATAAAGAATATGCATACGGATTAACAATGTTTGAAAATGATGATGTTGATTTTTACTACGAGCAAAACAATCCTGATAACCCGATGGAATATAAAACACCTGAAGGTTATCAGAAATATAAATTGATAGATAAAACAATTAAAGTAAAGGGCGATATTGATACAACTTATCAAGTGAAAGTTAGTAAACATGGCCCCGTAATGAATGGTTTAATTGATTTTATTGATGATGAACGTCCGATAACAATGCAATGGATTTATACGAAATTAGACAATCAGTTATTGGATGTTTGTTATGAAATGTCACATGCTAAATCTTTATCAGAATTTAAAAAAGGAGCAAAAAAGTTACATGCACCTGGGTTAAATATTATGTATGGTGATGCGAAAAATAATATTGCATGGTTTGCAACAGGTAAATTATATAAATATCGAGATAGTTTAAATACTAAATTGATTTTAGATGGTGCTTCAGGAAAAGATGAAATTGTTGAATGGTTGCCTTTTGAAGAAAACCCACAAGCGATAAATCCTAATTGGAATTATGTATATTCTGCGAATAATCAACCAGATTCTATTGCAGGAATTTTATATCCTGGTTATTATTTACCTGAAAATAGAGCAAGGAGAATTGAGAATTTATTGAATGATAAAAATGATTGGACTCAATTTGATGTGTCTGAAATGATTAATGATGTTACATCACCAATAGCACCAGAAATCATAATGAAAATTACTAAAGATATAGATGATAGTCAATTAACTGCTAGTGAAAAAAGAGCATTTCATACTTTGAAAAATTGGGATGGTTACTATGGTAAAAATAAAGTAGCTCCTGTAATATATGCACGTTTGTGGTATGAGTTTGTAAAGAATACATTTAAAGATGAAATGGGCGATGCTTTTGAGCAATTTATAAATACTCCTTTCGAAGAAAAAGTCGTGGCAAATCAAGTACGTAAGAAAGAATCTATTTGGTGGGATGATATTACAACAAAAGAAAAAGAAACAAAAAAGGATATAGTTACCAAATCGTTTTTAAACACAACGGGTTTTTTACAAAATCAGTTAGGAGAAAATGTTGATGACTGGAAATGGAAACGAGTAGCAACAGTGGAGTATGAGCATCCAATAGGAAAAGCAGGAGGATTGTTGCGTAAGTTTTTTAATGTAGGTCCTTTTACTACAAATGGAGGAGATCAGGTAATTAATAATCAAATTTATAAAATTGATAGCACAGGGTATTATAAAATTCATGCAGGACCATCAACACGTAGAATTGTAGATTTTTCGGATGTAGAAAATAGTATTACAATTATACCAACAGGACAATCAGGTAATGTTTTCAGCGAGCATTATAAAGATCAAGCTAAGAAGTACATAAACGGAGAGTTTGTAAAGATGAGATTGAATGAGTTTGAGATTAAAAAGAGTAAAAACAAGTTGGTGTTTTCACCGAAGGGATAATTTTTTGTAAATGGAATTAAATCTGTAACAAATAAGCTGTTAAATCGTTGTGTTAGTATATGATTTTTAAACCAGAAGACGAAACAATTTCAAGACATATAGATTACTATTGGATTGTAGAAAACAGTAAGAAACTCTTAGTTGATGCAACTAGTTTATACGCTTATCCTGGTATTACACCAGATATGATAATTGTTCTAGATGGGGTTTACGAGTTTAATTATTTAGGAAAAAAAGTAAGAGGAGATAAGAGTATGTTGTTTAGCTTTATTCATAATAAAATAGAGTTAGATCTCTCTTTGTTAAATTCGTTTGTACTTGTAAAGTTTAAATCTAGAGCATTAGGTTCTTTGCAACCTTTTATTAATTATTCAACAAAAGAAATCATGAAAAATCCAGTTAATTTTAGCGATTTTGCTTTTGATGGAAAAATCTCAGAACTTCCGAAGTTATTAAGGAATATTTCTGAGTCCGAAATTGTTAATTTTTTAGATAATTGGTTTTTATCATATTATAAAAAAGAACGTGAAGGTTTTGTTGTAGAAATGGCAGAAGAAATTTGCCCCGATTTTAATCTTCAAAAAATAATGGAAGCTACAAATTATTCTTATTCAACTATAGAATGATATTTTAAAAGGGAAACTGGTCTAACTCCAAAAAAGTTTCAAAATTTAAA
>CAZCHR010000141.1:0-6488 GCA_964498665.1 uncultured Tenacibaculum sp.
TTATTGTATGTTAAAAAAAATCTAATTACTCTCGTTTTTTTTCTTAAAATAAGCAATTAATAAATCTACTACATAACTGTAGGATTTAATTCCTTTGGTTTGATTATTTGCTTTTAAATACGAATTATAACCTTTTTTAAAATAAGGTTCAATAGGGTTGTCAAATTGTTTCCAATGTAAATAACTATCTCTATAATCTTTGTAAATACCTTTGTTTACTGATTTTTTTATTTCTTTAGCAATCTCTTCATCATGTTTGTAAATTTGACCGATGCAATAATTATAAGCCATTCGATAACCTGAATATTTAAAGTACAAATCATCATTTGTAATTGACGCTAGAAAACCTACAAAGTTAGCGTCATTTTCTGCTGCCCAACCAATTTGGTGCGCCATTTCATGACAGGTAGTAGAAGGATATCCTGTTTTAGGAATCATGTCATTTACTTGTGCTTCACCAGTAATTGGATTTATGTATCCAGCTGTTCCGTTATAAGATTGAAATAAACTTACTAATGAATTCTTTATTGAAGGAGTTGTGTAAGTTAATTGAGGATATATTTCTGATAAATTATCATAACCATTTGGAGCTAATTCATAAATTTCTTTTTGAGAATATGGAACTTCAACTTGTATAGTATCATTTTTTGCAATTTTAAGATGTATTTTGTTTAATTCAAAAACGATTTTTTTTGTGGTAACTACTAATTCTTCAGTACTATACTTTGATTGTTGTAATCCTAGATTTTTAGATAGTGGCTCACGAAAGTAATTCAATCCCCAAAAAGCGTAGAAACAAAAATAAATAATAGATAAAATTGATGTGAATTTTAATATGTGATGTAAAAAATCTTTAAATCTATTCTTAATTAATTGATAAATACCTTTTATAAATAAAAATATTAAAACAAAACCTAAAGTATCTCCAAATGAAAAAGGAATCCACCCAAGAAAAAAACGGAAAAATTTAGAAATATAAATGTAAATACCATTACTGTAATATTGTTCAATTATTGCTGTTTTTTGGCTTAATAGTTGCACTAAAAAGATTTGAATAGGCAATGCTATTGTAAGAAATAAATATTTTTTTTGGTAATGCATAGCATCAAAAATAAGAAAGTTGATACGTTATCAACAAGTTAATAACAATTTTGTTTACAAAATTTGTGCATAAAGAAAGTTAAGCATCGTTTCTACAAATATCATCTTAAAAAATTACATTTGCTGTCATGGAAAGAACGCAATCTGTTAGAGGAACAAAAATTGATAAAGCTAAAATTATTAGCTTAGAAAAAGGAAAATTGCCACCACAAGCTTTAGAGTTAGAAGAAGCTGTATTAGGAGCAATGATGATTGATAAAAAAGGTATCGATGAAGTAATTGATATTTTACATCCAGATGCTTTTTATGATAAACGTCATCAAGAAGTTTATGCTGCAATTTATGCGTTGTTCCAAAATTCTGAGCCGATTGATTTACGTACTGTCTCAAATCAGTTAAAAAAAGATGGGAAGCTAGATTTAGCTGGTGGAGATTTTTATTTAATTGGTTTAACTCAAAAAATAGCCTCTTCTGCCCATATTGAGTTTCACTCTCGTATTATTTTAGAAAAATATATTCAGCGTAAATTAATTAGTATTTCTTCTGAAATTATTGAAAATGCTTATGATGAAACTGTTGATGTTTTTGATTTGTTAGATGATGCCGAAGGAAAATTATTTGAGGTTACACAAGGTAACCTTAAAAAAGGAGCAGAGAAAGCAGATTCGTTAGTGCAACAATCTATCAATAAAATCCAAGAAATTTCTACTAAGGAAGGTATGAGTGGTTTAGCTACTGGTTTTACCAAATTAGATGCATTAACATCTGGTTGGCAACCTTCCGATTTAATTATTATTGCTGCACGTCCAGGTATGGGTAAAACAGCATTTGTAATTTCGATGGCTAAAAATATGGCGATCGATTTTAATCATGCAGTAGCAGTATTCTCATTAGAGATGTCATCGGTACAGTTAATTACTCGTATGATTTCTTCTGAAACAGGATTAACATCAGAGAAGTTGCGTAAAGGTAATTTAGAACCACACGAATGGGAGCAGTTAAATGTAAAAGTTAAAAAGCTTTCTGATGCACCTATTTTTATTGATGATACTCCAGCACTTTCAATTTTCGATTTACGTGCAAAAGCACGTCGTTTAGTGTCGCAACATAACGTTCGTATTTTAATTATTGATTATTTACAGTTAATGACAGCTGGTGGATCTGGAGGAAACCGTGAACAAGAAATATCTACGATTTCTCGTAACCTTAAAGCATTAGCAAAAGAATTAAGTGTACCAGTAATTGCATTATCTCAGTTATCGCGTGCGGTAGAAACGCGTGGAGGATCTAAGCGTCCTTTATTATCCGATCTTCGTGAATCTGGTGCGATTGAGCAAGATGCTGATATTGTATCGTTTATCTTTAGACCAGAATATTACGGTATGACAGAATGGGACGATGATGATCATTCACCATGTGAAGGACAAGGAGAATTTATCGTTGCGAAACACCGTAATGGTGGATTAGATAATATTCGTTTAAAGTTTACTGGACACTTAGCAAAATTCTCAGATTTAGAAGAAGTATTTAGTAGTGAATTCCAATCGAGTATGAATTCTAGTTTTAATGATGAAGTTTCATCTAATAATTTTGCATCTCCAGAAGATGCTTTTGGCCCAAGTGATGATGGAGTTCCATTTTAAAGCTAAATAAATTATAAAAATAAAAAGAATACACAATTGCTAAATAGTAATTGTGTATTTTAGTTTTTGATATGAAGAAAATCTTATACATTTTAATGTTTCTACTATTCTCAAACTCAATTTGGGCATCATTTATTTATGTGCCAATGAATCATGAGAATCAGAAAAATCATTTAAAGGCATATGGTATCGTGTATTATGCGTTACAAAATGGTTTGAAAGCAAAATGGTTATTAAACTATGATGGAGGTGCTTTTTTAATTGAGAATAACGACGCTGTAGAAAAAGAATGTAAAATTCGCGGTGTTTCTTATCAATTAATTTCAGACGCTAAATCGGCTTTAATATTAGAAGAAATATCATCACCTTCAAAAAATCAAGAAGCGGTAACTTTAGAAAAAGCGCCTAAAATAGCTGTTTATTCTCCGAAAGGAAAAATGCCTTGGGATGATGCTGTAACAATGGTATTAACCTATGCTGAAATTCCGTTTGATGTAATTTATGACGAAGAAGTTTTAAATGATAAACTGCTGTTATACGAATGGTTACACTTACATCACGAAGATTTTACAGGACAATACGGTCGTTTTTATGGAGCTTTTAGAACTGCACCTTGGTATATTCAGCAGAAAAAAGATGCAGAAGCATTGGCTACAAAACTAGGATATGCAAAAGTATCCAAAGAAAAAGGAGCAGTAGCAAAAAAAATACGAGATTATGTAATTGGTGGTGGCTTTATGTTTGCCATGTGTTCTGCAACCGATAGTTTCGATATTGCTTTAGCTGCCGATGGAGTAGATATATGTGAAGGAATGTTTGATGGTGATGCTTCAGAGCCTAATTATCAATCGAAAATAGATTTTAATAAAACTTTTGCTTTCAAAGATTTTGAGTTGATTCGTAACCCAACAACATACGAATTTTCTTCTATTGACATGACTCGTAAACGTAGAATAAAAAAAGAAGTAGATTATTTTACTTTAAAAGAATTTTCTGCAAAATGGGATCAAGTACCAACAATGTTAACGCAAAATCATACACAGCTGGTTAAAGGATTTATGGGACAAACCACTTCGTTTGATCGTAAAACAATAAAAGCAACTACAATGGTTTTAGGAGAAAATAAAACAAACGGAGAAGGGAAATATATTCACGGAACCAAAGGGAAAGGAATGTTTACCTTTTATGGAGGACATGATCCGGAAGATTATCAACATAGAGTAGGAGATCCAAAAACTGAATTAGATTTACATCCAACATCACCAGGATACCGTTTAATTTTAAATAATGTGTTATTTCCTGCAGCTAAAAAGAAAAAACAAAAAACCTAAAAAAAGTAATAGGCAATTGTATTTTAAACTGTTACTTTTGTACCTATAAAACAAAACAATAATGCCAACAACACAACAACTTCAAGATTTTACACAACAAGTACGTAGAGATATCGTTCGTATGGTACATGCAGTAAATTCAGGACACCCAGGAGGATCTTTAGGATGTGCAGAGTTTATAACTTGTTTATACCAAGAAATCATGGATTATTCTACTGATTTTAAAATGGATGGAAAAAATGAAGATTTATTCTTTTTATCAAACGGACATATTTCACCAGTATATTACAGTGTTTTAGCTCGTAGCGGATTTTTTCCTGTTGCAGAATTGGCAACCTTTAGAAAGTTAGATACACGTTTACAAGGGCATCCAACAACACATGAACATTTACCTGGTATTCGTATTGCTTCTGGTTCTTTAGGACAAGGAATGAGTGTTGCAATTGGTGCTGCTGAAGCTAAAAAGTTAAACGGTGATGATAAAATTGTTTATACTTTACATGGTGATGGTGAGTTGCAAGAAGGTCAAATTTGGGAAGCTGCAATGTATGCTTCTGGTAAAAAAGTAGACAATTTAATTGCTACTGTAGATGTAAATGAAAAACAAATTGATGGTACTACAGATCAAGTATTAGCAATGGGTAGTTTAAAAGCTAAGTTTGAGGCTTTTGGTTGGGAAGTACTAGAGGTTAAAAAAGGGAATGATGTTGAAGCTATTTTAAGCGCTATGACAGATGCAAAATCTCGTACAGGCAAAGAAAAACCAGTTTGTGTATTGTTATATACAGAAATGGGTAATGGTATCGATTTTATGATGCATACTCATGCGTGGCATGGTAAAGCACCTAATGATGATCAGTTAGCAGAATCATTAGCTCAAAATCCAGAAACATTAGGAGATTACTAGATAGTAAATAACATCCGAACAAATTATAAGCGTCATTGCGAGGAGGTATGACGAAGCAATCTTAAAAGTCAGATTACTTCATTTACACTCGTAATGACGTTTCCTTTTTTGTGAAAATCTTCACAAATAAACGTAAGTAATAGCTTAAATTTACGTCATTAATCATAAGTAAATAATCAAACATTAAATATGAGAATAGGAATTGTATGTTATCCTACATTTGGAGGAAGTGGAGTAGTAGCTACAGAGTTAGGAATGGCTTTAGCAAACAAAGGTCATGAGGTTCACTTTATAACATATAATCAACCAGTTCGATTAGATTTTTTTTCTAATAGATTACATTTTCATGAAGTCGTTTTAGAAGAATATCCATTATTTCAATACCAACCTTATGAATTAGCTTTATCAAGTAAAATGGTTGAAGTTGTTGAGAAATTCAATTTAGAAGTTTTACATGTGCATTATGCAATACCACATGCATATGCTGCTTATATGGCGAAGAAAATGTTAGAGGATAAAGGAATTAATGTAAAAGTAGTTACAACTTTACATGGTACAGATATTACTTTAGTTGGTAGTCATCCTACTTATAAAACAGCTGTTGAATTTAGCATTAATAAATCTGATGAAGTAACTACAGTTTCTAATAGTTTAAAAGAAGATACCTTACGATTATTTAATATTGAAAAAGATATTAAAGTGGTGTATAATTTTATTGATGGTGAAAAGTATGATAAAGCTCATCAAACAGAATGTAAACGTGTTGGTTTAGCAGATCCTGAAGAAAAAATATTAACACATGTTAGTAATTTTCGTCCAGTAAAACGTACGGATGATGTTATAAAAATATTTAATAAAGTTCAAAAAGAAATTCCATCTAAATTATTAATGGTTGGTGACGGACCAGAGCGCTTAAAAGCTGAAAACTTAGTTAAAGAATTAAAAATAGAAGATAGAGTATTGTTTTTAGGGAATAGTAACGAAGTTGAGAAAATTCTATGCTATTCTGATGTATTTTTATTACCATCTGAAACAGAGAGTTTTGGGTTGGCAGCCTTAGAAGCTATGGCAGCAAGTACAGCTGTTATTTCTTCAAATAGAGGAGGTTTACCTGAAGTTAATATTCACGGAAAAACAGGATATTTAAGTGAATTTGGTGATGTTGATGATATGGCAAAAAATACCATTACTATTTTAAAAGATGAAGCTGTATTAGAAGAATTTAAAAAGAATGCAAAAGCCCATATTAAACTGTTTTCTTTAGAGAATATATTGTCAGTTTATGAGGGAATTTATAATAAGTGTGCGAAATAATTTGCTCTATTCAAAAAGTAAATATTTAATTATTAATAGAGTTTGTTATCTTTTTTCCTAATTTATAATAGTTGTTTTTATCATAAAAAACTCCTTCTAAATGGTCAACTCTAAAACTTTTTGGATCTGCATTTTTTATTTTTTTATGATGATAATACACACTATTTTTGTCCTTTGAGTAATTTGCCTTTA
>CAZCHR010000142.1:0-6486 GCA_964498665.1 uncultured Tenacibaculum sp.
CCAATAGTATATGCATACAGTAGTATTTCAAAATAACCAGCAATTACTTTTTGATTGATAGTTTCTCTAATAATTATATTGTAATACCAACAAATACTACTAATTACAAATACAGATATATTTAATAATATTAATTGTTTAAATATTGTTCTATTATCCTTATTAAAAAATACTGGAAATAAATTAGGTAGTATAAAAAGAACAAATATTATTGATAATGTAGATATGATACCAAAACCAATACAAAACAGTTCTAAATTTTCTTTAAAATAATGTATTCTAAAAGGTTTAAAAATAATTAGAAACATAGACACTATAAAACCAAAAATGGTGCTTATAACCTTGTTATAAGCACCAAATGTTGGTACATAATATGGTTTATTTATCCAATTTATAAATGTCTTTATTATATACCAATAAATATATGAATTTTTATTTAGCTTTTTTAGCTTTTTTCATTGCTTCACCTATTTGATTACTTGCAGTAAAACTAGCTACCATATCATTTAGCATTTGACTTCCTGCTTGCGGTGAATTAGGTAATAATATTAAGTTACTGTTAGTTTCTTGACCAATAGATTGTAAAGTATCATAATGCTGTGTAACAACTATTAAAGCTGACGCCTCTTGACTATTAATACCTACCTTATTTAAAACTTCAACAGACTCTTCTAAACCACGAGCTATTTCTCTACGTTGATCAGCAATACCTTGTCCTTGTAAACGTTTACTTTCAGCTTCTGCCTTAGCACGTTCAACAATTAAAATACGTTGTGCATCACCTTCATACTGAGCAGCTACCTTTTCACGTTCAGAAGCATTAATACGGTTCATTGCTTCTTTTACTTGAGCATCAGGATCAATATCTGTAACTAATGTTTTAATAATATCATAACCATATGTCATCATAGCTTCATTAAGTTCTGATTTTACAGCAATAGCAATATCATCTTTCTTTACAAAAACGTCATCTAAACGCATCTTAGGTACTTCTGCACGTACAACATCAAATACATATGAAGTAATTTGATCATGAGGATAATCTAGCTTATAAAACGAATCATATACTTTATCTTTAATAACCTTATATTGTACAGATACTTTTAGTTTTACAAATACATCATCCAAAGTTTTAGTTTCTATAATTACATCTAACTGTTGAATTTTTAGACTTAACTTACCAGCAATTCTATCTACTAAAGGAATCTTTAAATGTAATCCTGATTGACGAATACTGTGAAACTTACCAAATCTCTCTACAATTGCTGCAGTTTGTTGTTTTACAATAAAAAATGATGATAATAGAATAATAATTCCAAAAAAGATAATTGGATACAAAAAAATAGGCATAGTCTTAATTTTTTAATTAATAATTTGATTGATTGTAAAGATACATATTCTCATATGTATTTATTTGACGCAAATTTTATTAAATGTTACATGTTTTTTGTTTAACACTTATATTTGCTAAAAAATCATTATCATGGAACTTATACAAAAACACGCTACAGAAATTTTAATATTACTTTTTTTAATTGTTACTTTTTTACAATCTGGAATTGACAAAGTAACTGATTGGAATGGTAATTGTTCATTTATTAAAGAACATTTTAAAAATTCTCCTTTAAAAAATTTAGTTCCAATTTTATTAGTTATAATTTTAGTAATGGAATTATTAGCTGGTGCTTTTATGTTTATAGGTATTTTTAATTTAGCTACAACTGGTGATCATACATTAGCTTTACATGGAGTTCAAATTGCAGCTTTATCTTTAGTATTTTTATTAATAGGTCAACGTTTAGCAAAAGATTATGCTGGTGCAATGACATTAGCTGTTTATTTTTTAATTACAATTTTTGGAATGTATTTATTAAATAAATAAAATTTATAATATATATTACATTAATAAATTACAATTATTTAAAAACCCTTTAAAACTTAGTTTTAAAGGGTTTTTAAATTAAATATACGTAAATATATTAATTATTATTTAAATCGTTTTAAATATATCTTAAAAAGGGTTTTAATTGTTTTTTAGTATATAAATTAAAGAAGAATACTCATTATTTCTTTTTGCTTTAATATTAGACTTTAAACCTCTGTAAAAAGCGCTTATAGGTTTAGATTTATTTGATTTATATTTCTCTGATAAAAGTGATACATAAAATGAATCAAACTTCATAGGAAGTATTTTTTCAATTTTCATATCAACTTCAAAAAATAATTTTCTAATAGAGCTTTGTGAAAAATGCCATAAGTGTCTAGGAACATCATATGCAGCCCAAAACTCTTTATAAAATTTAGCATCATAACTTTTATAATTAGGTACAGCAATTATTAATTTACCATTAGGTTTTAATAATTTTTTAATTTGATTAATATATTCAATTAAATTAGGTATGTGTTCTAATACATGCCATAATGTAATAACATCAAATCTATTACTTGATATTTCTTTAATATCTTCTTTAAGAAGAATATTTTTTTTAAAAGCTATTTCTCTAGCTTTTAATGATGGTTCAATTCCTGTGATATTCCAATTATTATTTTTACAGATATTTAAAAAGTCACCAGTTCCAGCTCCAATGTCTAAAACTTTTTTTTCAGTTGGATTAAATGAATTTATTAGTTTTAGTTTATTTTTTAAAGTATGGTTTTTTACTATTTGATATATTTTATCAAATAATGATTTTTTACTGTCTGTATGAGAAATGTAATTATCACTTAAATAATAGTCATGTAAATTACTTGGTACAGGAGAAGTAATTAACATATCATAATTATTATTAATCATTACTTCATAACTTTCATTAGATACAGTATGATCAATGCAGTTTAAAAATGGTTTTAAACCTTTATATAGTTTTTTTTCTTGTTCCAACACGTGAATTTTTATATAATGTTCCACATGGAACATTGTTTAAATTTACTGCAATATTACATAAAAAAGAAAAAGGTTCCACATGGAACCTTTTTCTTTTTTGTTAAATTTTAATATTATTTATCTTCCCATATAAACAAGTAGTACTGAAATATCACTTGGTGATACTCCACTTATTCTACTAGCTTGTGAAATAGAGGTTGGTTGTATTTTAGATAATTTTTCTCTTGCTTCGAAAGATAAAGATTTAACTTTACTGTAATTAAAAGTAGATGGAATAGGTACATTTTCTAATCTATTTAGTTTATCAGCATTGTTTTTTTCTTTTTCTATATACCCTGAATATTTTAAATGTATTTCTACTTGTTCGATAATTTCTTTATCAATATTATTTTCTTTTAAGTATTGTTCTAGTTTTTGTATTGAAATAAAATCATTGAAAGTTAATTGCGGTCTTGCAGCTATCTTTATAAGTTTTACAGAATGATTTATTAATGATAGTTTTTTACTTTCAAGGATAGGATTTATTTCTTCCTTTTTAACACTTAAATTATTTAAAAACTTAATTAATTCTTCTGTTTTAATGTTCTTATTTTCTACTCTATTCATTCTCTCTTGAGAAGCTAGCCCTAATTTAAATGATTTTTCAGTTAAACGTAAATCAGCATTATCTTGTCTAAGTAGTGTTCTGTATTCTGCACGAGAAGTAAACATTCTGTATGGTTCTTCTGTTCCCTTTGTAATTAAATCATCTATTAAAACTCCAATATAAGCCTCACTTCTTTTTAAAATAAAAGCTTCTCTTTCTTGGGTTTTTAAAGCTGCATTTAAACCTGCCATTAACCCTTGCGCAGCTGCTTCTTCATAACCTGTAGTTCCGTTTATCTGTCCAGCAAAAAATAAGTTTTCAATTAACTTAGTTTCTAAGTTGTGTTTTAATTGCGTAGGTGGAAAATAATCGTACTCTATTGCGTAACCGTATCGTAAGAATTTTACATTTTCAAAACCTGCAATTGAACGAATTGCTTTGTCTTGAATATCTTCTGGTAAAGATGTTGAAAAACCATTTACATAAATTTCTACTGTAGTCCAACCTTCTGGTTCAACAAAAACTTGATGACGATCTTTCTCTACAAAACGATTTATTTTATCTTCTACAGATGGGCAATATCTTGGTCCTGTAGATTTAATTCTACCGTTAAACATTGGTGAACGATCAAAGCCTTCACGAAGTAAATCATGTACCTCTGGATTTGTATATGTTAAGTAACAAGATCGTTGTTTAGTCAATGTTTTTGTAACTGGTAAATAAGAGAACTTTTCAGGATTGTCATCACCAGGTTGCTCGGTCATTTTAGAGTAATCTAAAGATCTTCCATCAACTCTTGGAGGTGTCCCGGTTTTCATTCTACCAGCTTCAAAACCTTTAGCAATTAAATCTTCAGTAATTCCTGTAGAAGCTCCTTCTCCTGCTCTACCTCCACCAAATGTTTTTTCACCAATATGGATTAATCCATTTAAAAAAGTACCTGCTGTAACGATAACAGTTTTTGCTTTTATTTCTAAACCAAGAACTGTTTTTACTCCGATAATTTTATTTCCATCGAATAATAAACCATTTACAGAATCTTGATAAAAATCTAAATTATCAGTTTGCTCTAACATAGTTCTCCAACACTCTGCAAATTGCATTCTGTCAGATTGCGCTCTTGGACTCCACATAGCAGGTCCTTTCGATTTATTAAGCATTTTAAACTGAATAGCTGTTTTGTCAGTAACTATTCCGCTATAACCTCCTAATGCATCAATTTCACGAACTATTTGCCCTTTTGCAATTCCACCCATGGCAGGATTACAACTCATTTGAGCTATGTTTTGTAAGTTCATTGTAATTAGTAATGTATGTGCTCCCATGTTTGCACTTGCTGCTGCAGCTTCGCTACCAGCATGACCACCTCCTACTACAATTACATCGTATATTGTGTTAAATAAACTCATTTTATTATATCGGTTCCACGTGGAACTTTTAGTTATTATTTAAAATATTTAAACAAGTGTTTTCTTTTTCTCGCATAACTTGTTTCTCTTCGCTGGTTTTATCTTTATAATTCATGTAATGTAAAACACCATGTATTATTACCCTGTGTAATTCATCTTTAAAAGATGTATTAAATTCTTCAGCGTTTTCCTTTACTCTATCTATAGAAATAAAAATATCACCTCCTATTAGTTTACCTAAAGTGTAATCAAAACTAATAATATCTGTTAAGGTATCATGTTGTAAAAATTCCATATTTATTTTATGAAGATAATCATCATCACAAAAAATATAGTTTATTTCACCTAATTCGAAACCATCTTTTTCTATACATTCTTTAATCCAAGAAACTGTTTTTTCTTCGTTTTCTATTAGGTATTCTGTTTCGTAATTAAATGTAATCATTATATTTTATTAGTTTGAAAAATGAATCCTTTAAGTTTACGAGAATACCCTATATATCTATAACTGTTTTTTAAGAAACAACTAGACTCATGTTTTAAATCTGAAATATCCTCAAGCTTTTTTATATACTTTTTCTTATCAATATCTTTATAAATAGTATATGGTAAAGCATCATTTAATACTTCATTATTACTGTTTAATAATAGTTCAAAGTATCTTTTATCTTCCTTAATAATATAGTTATTAAAATATAAATCATTAGGTTGTGTAGGTCCAAATCCACCAGGTACACTTGTTCTGATATTATTCATCATCATATTGTGTTGTTGCCACATCATAAACTGATGATGGTGCCACCACCAATTATAATGGTAAGAATAATTAATATCAACATAATCTACTCTTACTTTTACTTTATTGCCCTCAGTTGGATTTACTGTAATAGTAGTGTTGTATTTATTCTTTCCAGCTTTCTTTAAAAAGTTTTCCATACCTGAAAATCTTTCATTTCCTTTTATTTTAGAAGCTATTGATGCGTTTAATTCAATTTTTTTATTTCTATTATTATTAATATTATGAATCTTTATACTTGCTTCTTCTTTGTTATTCCCAAATTGATAAATTTTATTATCATGATAAAATGAAGTAAACTTCTTATATGATTTTACCTTTCTTTTATTTGAAAACTTATTGATTCTTGAAGGAATTAATTTTAAATCATTTAATGATACTTTAACCACCTCTGTGTAATTGTTATCTACATTTTCTTTGGTAAATACTAAATTTGATTTATCTAAATATACACGTGATTTTAATGTTGAGCCATTAGCAATAAACTCATTTGTTTTAATAGCATCAATATTTTCAGAACCAAAAAAATCTTTATATGATTCTTTATCTTTAAAATTAAAAGTAGATTTTAATACCTTATCTGTACCATTGTATTGTGAAATGGATATTTTTTCATCATTCTTATAAATTAAAATAGAACGATTTTCACCTCTAATTACTGTAGAGAAATCTTTATGAACTATAGGCTCTTTTTTAAAAATTTCTTTTGTTTGTGTATTAATATCTACTCTTTGTAGATAGCTATCTTTCTTTATTTTATATGTTAATAACAAAGATAATACGTTGTTTTTTTGATGAAAAGATATTACAC
>CAZCHR010000143.1:0-6361 GCA_964498665.1 uncultured Tenacibaculum sp.
GTCTATATTTTAGACAGCATTTTTTATTCAAACAAAACAAAAATAAACTCAGCAACACAAGCTGGTTTTTCTTGTCCTTTTATTTCTACAATACAGTCAATTATTAACTTTTTTCCGTTATGAATATCTTCAATATTTTTTATAGAACTAACCAATCTTAATTCACTGTTTACTGGTACAGAATTAGGAAAACGAACTTTATTTAATCCGTAATTCAATCCCATTTTTACACTTTTAATTTCTATTAAATCTGAAATTAATTCTGATAACATAGAAACTGACATAAATCCATGTGCTATTGTTGTTCCTATTGGCGAATATTTAGCTGCTTTTTCTTCATCAACATGTATCCACTGTTTATCTAAAGTAGCATTTGCAAAATCATTAATCATCTGCTGAGTAATAGTAAACCACTCACCTACTGGTAATGATTTTCCATGTAAACTTTCTAATTCATTTAAATTTGAAAAAACTAATTTACTCATGTGATTAATTTTTGTTTCCTAACATATCTTTCTTAATTCTAGGCAATTCTAATTCATATTTAACGACAACAGTTCTTATCAAAATAATTGCTGATGCTGCAATTATAAATCGAACATCTTCATTAATATTAAATTTTAATAGAACTAAATAGATTACTCCACCAGCCAAACATGCTGAAGCGTATATTTCTTTTTTAAATATTAGCGGAACTTTTCTAGTAAGCACATCTCTTATTACCCCACCAAAAACAGCTGAAACCATTCCCATAACTAATGCTACAAATGGGTGTAAATTATAAGTTAATCCTTTTTGTAAACCAAGTAAGGTAAATACACTTATACCAATGGTATCAAATAAAAACATTGTTTTTCTAAGTGGAGCTATTTTACTTTTAAATAAAAAAGTTATAGCTACAGCAGTTAAGATTGTCCAGATATAATTAATATCTCCAATCCAATTTATGGGGTGTGCATTAATTAAAACATCACGAATCATACCACCACCAACAGCGGTAACAAAGGCAATAATAATTACTCCAAAAACATCAAAGTCTTTTTTTATGGCAACTAGTGCTCCACTAATAGCAAATGCAAATGTACCAGCGATGTCTATGGCGTAAATAATATTCATTAGATATTTATTTCAGAAATTTGAATTTGTAGTGTTCTTTCAACTTCTTTTATTTTATTTCTTTCATTGTTTAGAACTAAAACTAAAGAAACTCCTTTTTTACCAGCTCTGGCAGTTCTACCACTTCTATGCGTATAATATTCTAATTTTTCTGGTAATTGATGATGAACTACAAAACCTAGATTTTGTACATCTATTCCTCTTGCAGCAACGTCAGTAGCTACTAGAACTTGAAGATTTTCCTTTTTAAAAGCACGCATAACTTTATCGCGTTCTTTTTGTTGCATATCACCTTCTAAAGCTTCTACTGAAAAACCTTCTTCTTTTAATTGTTTAGTAATTTTTTGAGCGCCTGCTTTAGTTCTAGCGAAAACAATACCTCTTTCAGCATATCGTTTCTCTAAAAATTTAATAATAACATCTACTTTTTCAGGAATTGTTGTTTGTACAAACTGATGTGTAATATTTGCATTTACTAATGCGTTTTTATTAATTTCAATTTGTAGTGTTCTTTCAACTTCTTTTATTTTATTTCTTTCATTGTTTAGAACTAAAACTAAAGAAACTCCTTTTTTACCAGCTCTGGCAGTTCTACCACTTCTATGCGTATAATATTCTAATTTTTCTGGTAATTGATGATGAACTACAAAACCTAGATTTTGTACATCTATTCCTCTTGCAGCAACGTCAGTAGCTACTAGAACTTGAAGATTTTCCTTTTTAAAAGCACGCATAACTTTATCGCGTTCTTTTTGTTGCATATCACCTTCTAAAGCTTCTACTGAAAAACCTTCTTCTTTTAATTGTTTAGTAATTTTTTGAGCGCCTGCTTTAGTTCTAGCGAAAACAATACCTCTTTCAGCATATCGTTTCTCTAAAAATTTAATAATAACATCTACTTTTTCAGGAATTGTTGTTTGTACAAACTGATGTGTAATATTTGCATTTACTAATGCGTTTTTATTAATTTCAATTTGTTTAGCAGAAGCATTCATATATTTTTTTACAATACTTCTAATTTCTTCAGGCATTGTAGCAGAGAATAACCAAGTTTTTCTTGTTCCTGAAGTATATTTTAAAATACGGTTTAGCTCTAACTTAAATCCCATACTAAGCATTTCATCAGCCTCATCTAAAACTAAAGTCTGGATATCCTTTAAATCAACATCACCACGTTCCATTAAATCAATTAAACGACCTGGAGTCGCAACAATAATATGAGTAGTTCTTTTTAAGTTTTTTATTTGGCGTTCAATTTTCTCTCCCCCATAAATAGCTTCAACAAAAATTTTATCATCTACATACTTTGTAAACTTAAATAGTTGTTTTTTTATTTGCTGTACTAACTCTCTTGTTGGTGATAATATTAATGCTTGTGTAGCATTTTTAGAAGCATTAATTTTATCTAAAACTGGTAATCCATAAGCCGCTGTTTTTCCTGTTCCTGTTTGAGCTAACCCAATAAAATCAGCATTATTTTCTAATAAGTATGGTATAGCTTCTTTTTGCACATCAGTAGGAGTTGTTATTCCTAACTCTTTTAATCCTTTAACATATTCGTTACGTACTCCTAGTGCTCTAAATGTTGTCATTCTCTATATTTATAAATGCAAAGATATTGCTTATTTTTCACCTAAAAGTAAGTCTGTTACTTCTTTGGTTATTCTTTTAGGTTTTAACGATTTGGCATCTAATAAACAAAATGTTGTTTGTGATTTTACTAAAAGAGTACTTTTATTATATATTTCATAATGACGAATAGATCTTATTCCTTCCGTTTTACCAACCCATGTTTTTATAGTTATTTCATCACCTAATACAGCTTGACTTTTATAATCAACTTCATGACGAATTACAAACCAAACATAATCTGGTTTTGGAATGTCTTTTATTAATAAATGCCAATGATCGTTAGATATATCTTGCATCCATTGTACATAAACAACATTGTTTACATGATTATATTCATCAATATCATTAATAGATACTTTATGTGTTTTTTCATAAAAATTCATTTAACAAACTTACAACGATTGATGTTAATTATTACTTAAATAGTGTAGCTATTTTATTTTAGTATTAGAATATTTAAGATATTCGAATGCTAGAAATTATAGATGAATAAAATAACTAACAAATTCGGTTCTGAAAAAATAAGTAAACTTATCTTAAAGCAAGCTATACCTGCATCAATAGGTATTTTAGTAATGTCTTTAAATATGATTGTTGATACTATTTTTGTAGGAAGATGGATTAATGTAATGGCAATAGCAGCAATTACTGTAGTGTTGCCTATTGCTTTTTTAATTTCATCAATCGGAATGGGAATTGGTATTGGTGGAAGTTCTATAATTTCTAGAGCATTAGGTAAGCAAAATATACCTAAAGCTTTTGAAGTATTTGGTAATCAAATTAGTTTAACAATAGGTTTATCAAGTTTATTTGTGTTTTTAGGAACCTTTTTTTGTTTTCCTATTTTACAATTATTTGGAGCTAATGGCGAAATTCTTATTCCAGCTACTAAATATTTTCATGTTATTATTTGGGGAGTTCCTTTTTTAGCATTTGCAATGATGGGAAACCCTGTAATTAGAGCAGTTGGGAAACCCAACTATGCTATGTTAACTTTAATAGTACCTGCAATTACTAATATAGTTTTAGATATCTTATTTATAAAAGTTATTGATTTAGGAATATTTGGTGCTGGATTAGCAACTTCTATATCTTACGGGGTTTGTGGTTTGTTTGTCTTATGGTTTTTCTTATCAAAAAATACTGAACTTAAAATAGTTCCAAAATATTTTAAAATTAACTTTTCTATTTTAAAAGAAATAACTGCTTTAGGTGGAGTAACAATTGTAAGACAAGGAACGATAAGCATACTAATTATTGTTTTAAACTATACTCTTTTTAAATATGGTGGAGAAATATCAATAGCTATTTATGGAATTATTAATAGAGTTATGATGTTTGCTTTATTTCCTGTTTTAGGTGTTACGCAAGGTTTTTTACCAATTGCTGGTTACAATTACGGAGCTAATGACTCTAAACGCGTTAAAGAAACCATTAAAACTTCTATTCTTTACGGTACACTTATAGCTTCTTTAGTTTTTATTGGTATTATGTTATTTCCAAATACTTTAGTAAACATATTTACAAATGATAAAGAGTTATTAAAACTAACGCCTAATGCTTTGGTTATTGCTTTTTTAGCTACACCGGTAATTACAACACAACTAATTGGTTCTGCTTATTTTCAGGTTGCAGGAAAAGCTTTACCTGCTTTGATATTAACTTTATTAAAACAAGGGATATTTTTAATTCCTTTGGTATATATATTACCAAAATTTTATGGCGTAAATGGTGTGTGGATGGCTTTTCCTATTGCTGATGTTTTATCTACAGTTGTTACTTATTTATATTTAAGAAGAGAAATAAGGTTAAACTTAAATTAAAGTCTCACCATTTAAATTTGTTGTTAAAATATCACTCATTAAATTAAAATAAGGGCGCATAGCTTTAAAAGAATTATTTACTTCTTTAACAAAATCTTTTGATAATACCTGTTTATCACTAAATCTTCGAACAGCTATAAATCCTTTTTTACGAATTAAATCGATTGATTTATGTTCTTTATCAAAACCTTTTGGAGCTGTTTTTAACTCATTGCCTTCTAACTTTCCTCCAAAATATTTAACAAATTTTTCTTCGGATAAAATATCTCTAATTTCAGAATCATCTAACTCAAATTCTTTACGAATACGAAGTAAATCATCTTTTTCAGGTTGCCAAAATCCGCCACCTAACATTGTTTCACCTGGTTTAATTTGCAAAAAATATCCTCCACGTAAATGCTTACCACTTCTTGAATATGAAACTGCAAATCTTGGATTATAAGGTGTTTTATCTTTAGAAAAACGAACATCTCTGTAAATACGATATATCTTTTGTTTTTCTATTTCATCATGCTCTTCTAAATTTTTATGCATTAAAGAAAATACTTCTTTTGCGTTTTTTAAAGATGCATCGTACAAGTTTTTGTGTTCTGCAAACCAATCTCTATTATTGTTATTAGTTAATTCTGTTAAAAATTGAAATGCTGATGTATTTAATTGCATAAAACGGTAATTTAAAAAATCTAAGATACAAAAAAACGCTACTGAATTATTCAATAGCGTTTTATGATTTTTTATTAAAATAAGTTAGATTATACGTTGAATCTAAAATGCATTACATCTCCATCTTTTACAATATAATCCTTCCCTTCTACTCTCATTTTACCTGCTTCTTTTACTTTTGCTTCACTTCCATAAGTTTCATAATCGTTATAACCTATTGTTTCTGCTCTAATAAATCCTTTTTCAAAATCGGTATGAATAACTCCTGCTGCTTGTGGAGCAGTAGCTCCAATAAAAACTGTCCAAGCTCTTACTTCTTTTACTCCAGCTGTAAAATATGTTTGTAGGTTTAATAATTTATAAGCTGAACGAATTAAACGAGAAACACCTGGTTCTTCTAAACCAATATCTGCTAAAAACATCTGACGTTCTTCGTAATCTTCTAACTCAGTAATATCTGCTTCTGTACCAACTGCTAAAATAATTACTTCGGCATTTTCATGAGCAACCGCTTCTTTTACTTTATTTACATATTCATTTCCTGAAACTGCTGAGTTTTCATCTACATTACAAACATACAATACAGGTTTTGCTGTTATAAATTGTAATGGTTGTACAAACTCTAGTTCTTTTTCCGAAAACTCTAAAGAACGAACCGATTTACTTTCTAATAAAGTAGCTTCTACTTTTAATAAGACTTCTAATTCTACCTGAGCTTCTTTATTACCAGTTTTAGCTGTTCTTTTTACACGTTCTAAACGTTTTTGAACTGTTTCTAAATCCTTTAATTGTAATTCAATTTCAATTGTTTCTTTATCTCTTACTGGATCTATAGAGTTATCTACGTGAATAATATTATCGTTATCAAAACAACGTAAAACATGTAAAATAGCATCTGTTTCACGAATGTTTGCTAAAAATTGATTTCCTAAACCTTCTCCTTTACTTGCTCCTTTTACTAAACCAGCAATATCAACAATTTCTACAGTAGCAGGAATCACTTTTTCTGGATTTACTAATTCTTCTAATTTCTCTAAACGAGTATCTGGTACATTAACAACACCTATGTTTGGTTCTATAGTACAAAAAGGAAAGTTTGCACTTTGCGCTTTTGCATTAGATAAACA
>CAZCHR010000144.1:0-6313 GCA_964498665.1 uncultured Tenacibaculum sp.
ACATGAAACCAACTGCTGTTAGAGTAGCTTTATCGAGAGCAAGAAAAACAATAAGACAAGAATTAATAAAACAACATAACTATGGAGTTAGCTAACATAGAAAAATTAGTAGATAAATATCTAGATGCTGAAACTACACTACAAGAAGAACAAATACTACAAGAGTATTTTACTTCTAACAATGTGGCACCGCATTTGCAAGAGTACAGTATGATATTTAACTATTTTAAACAAAGCAAAGGTGAAACCTATACTAAAACCATTCAGTTAAAACCTGAGAAAACTAAAAAGAACTGGAAATGGTTATCAGTAGCAGCGTCAGTAGCCTTATTATTTAGTGTGTTTATCGGTAATGAAAAATACCAAGAGTATCAGCAACGAAAACAATTTGCACAGATTAAAGAAGCATTGCAAATGGTTTCAATCAATTTAAACAAAGGAAACGAAGCATTATATGCAGTTTCAAATAACATATCAAAAGGTAGCAAAGCTGTACAACAAATAAACACATTACCAAGTACATTTAGTAAAGCAAACGAAATTTTAAACGTAAACAAGTAAACCAAAACAAGATGAAAAAAGTAATATTTATATTCGCATTAATGTTAACGACAGTCGTAGCAAATGCACAAGGTATGTTTGATAAATTAGAAGATTTAGATGATGTATCGGCAGTAGTAGTAACAAAAGATGCGTTCGATTTATTAAGAAAGTTTCCAGATGCACAATCTGAAGATATGAAAATTTTTAATACAGCAAAAGGATTAGAAGAATTGAAAGTTTTTTCTACAGAAAATATGTCAATAGCTTCTAACATGGAAAAAATGGTAAACTCTGCAATTAAAAGTGGTAAAATGACTCAGTTAGTTCGTGTTAAAGATAAAGGGAACAGAGTTAAAATTTATATTAAAGCCTCTAAGAATAAAGACATTGTTAACGAAGTTTTAATGTTTGTAAAAAGCAATAAATCTATCAAGAATGATGATAAACCATCATCAACAGTAATATCTTTATTAGGAGAGATTAATATGAACGAATTAGCAAAAATTGCTAATGATTATGAGAAGAAAAAATAATTATTAAAAAGTATAAAGCATAACTGATTTTTTCGGTTATGCTTTTTATGAACCAAACTATGATAAAAAAAGCATACATACTTACCGTTTTATTGGTAGCCATCATTTTTACATCATGTAAAAAAGAACAAAGTTTACAAGGCTACTTAATAGAAACACAAGAACAAGACAATTTTGTTAGATTAGATTTATCAGCAAGTTTGTTAACTTCTTATTTACAAGATAATGCAACTAAAGAAGAGTTAAATACTTTTAATTCTATAAAAAAAATAAACATAGCTTTTCTACCAAATAATAAAGCTTCTGAAACTGATATAAAGTTAGAAAGAGAGAAAATAAAGGAAGTAATGAAAAATACCGATTATAAATCGTTGATGAGAGTCAATGATAAGAAAGGTAAAGGAACAATTTATTATTCAGGAGATGTAGATGCTATTATAGAAGTTATAGCAATTGTTTATATAAAAGATTACGGAGTAGGATTGGCAAGAATACTAGGTGATAAAATGAATCCTGGTAAGATGATACAAATGCTTCAAAAAGTTAAAGCAGATAAAAGTGGAGAAGGTTTAGTTAAAATTAAAGATTTTTTTCAAAAGGAAATGCAAACAGATACGCTTAAAATAGCTCCAAAAAGCTAAAAGCACTTATTACATAAATAAAAAGAAAAACCATCGTTATTTACGATGGTTTTTCTTTTTAACGCCTAATTAACAAGCCTCCCAATAGATTTTCCTATTTTTGAAACTTTAAGAAAATATTTTTATGAAGTTTCAGAAATCCCTTACAATATTAACTGTTCTTTTTACTCTTGCGCTTTTTTCTCAAAGTTATAAAGCTGAGAGAGATAAAGTTCACGATATAATTCACACAAAATTAAAAGTTGATTTTAACTTTAAAGAAAAGCAATTGAATGGTAAAGAGTGGATTACTCTGAGTCCTCATTTTTATGAAACTGATAAATTAACTTTAGATGCAAAAGCAATGATTATTCAAAAAGTAACGATGAATAATCAACCTTTAGATTATAATTACGATGATTTTCAATTAATTATTGATTTACCTCGTAAATATAAACGTACAGAAGAATTTACGATTTATATAAAATACACAGCACGTCCAGAAAAAGTAAAACAAAAGGGGAGTGCAGCAATAACTTCAGCGAAAGGATTATATTTTATCAATCCAACAGGCTTAGATAAAAATAAGCCAACTCAAGTTTGGACACAAGGTGAAACAGAAGCAAGTAGTTGCTGGTTTCCAACAATAGATGCACCCAATCAAAAAACATCACAAGAAATTTATATTACTGTTCCAAACAAATTTGTAACGCTTTCTAATGGGAAATTAGAGAAACAAATAAAAAATGCTAACGGAACAAGAACTGATTACTGGAACTTTACTCAAAAACACGCTCCGTATTTATTTTTTATGGGAGTAGGAGAGTACGAGATTGTAAAAGATAGCTATAAGAATATTCCGGTAGATTATTACGTTGAGAAAAAATATAAACCCTTTGCAAAACAGATTTTTGGTAATACTCCAGAAATGCTTCAATTTTTTTCTAAAATTACAGGAATAGAATATCCATGGAATAAATACGCTCAAATTGTTGGACGAGATTATGTAAGTGGCGCTATGGAAAATACTACAGCGGTTATTCATGGAGAAAAAGCATATCAAATGCCAGGGCAATTAATTGATGATAATGTACAAGAAAACACAATTGCGCACGAAGTTTTTCACCATTGGTTTGGAGATTTAGTAACAGCAGAAAGTTGGAGTAATCTTACCGTAAACGAAAGTTTTGCAAATTACAGTGAGTATTTATGGAGAGCTTATAAATACGGAAAAGATGATGCAGATTCACATTTGTTAGAGGATATCGAAGCTTATAAGAATGGTCAGAATTATGACAAACACTTAGTACGTTTTAATTATAATGATAAAGAAGATATGTTTGATGCTGTTAGTTATAATAAAGGTGGAGCAATCTTACATATGTTACGTAATTACTTAGGTGATGAAGCTTTTTATACAGGATTGAATAAATATTTAACAGATAATAAATATAGTACAGGAGAAGCACATCAATTACGTTTAGCTTTCGAAAAAGTTACAGGAAAAGATTTAAATTGGTTTTTTAATCAATGGTATTTTAATAGCGGACATCCGAAGTTAGAAATTTCTTACGATTATAATAAATTAAGAAAAACGGTTACTGTAAATATTATTCAAAATCAAGCAAACGAATTTAAATTTCCTTTTGCTATTGATATTTTTGAAGGAGGTAAACGTACACGTCATAATGTATTTGTTGATAGTAAAGATGCTTCATTTACATTTCCATTTATAAAGCATCCAAATTTAATTCAAGTAAATGCCGATGGTGTTTTACTATGTGACATTAACGAAAATAAAGTTTTAAGCGATTATATTTATCAACTTAAATATGCTGAAAATTATATGCATAAAAAAGAAGCTTTATTAGAAGTTGCACAAAGACAAGATGATAAAAAAGCCTTTAATGCAATTGCGAATGCAATGAGTGATGATTTTTATAAAATCAGAATTTTAGCTTTAGAAAACATCAACTTAATTAATAAATATTCTAAAAAAAATGTAATTTCTAAGATTAAGCAAATAGCAATGAACGATCCTAAAACATTAGTACAAGCAGCTGCTATTGAAACCTTAGGAAAGTTAACAGATCCAGAATTAAAAACTGTTTTCGAAAAAGGATTGAAAAGTAAATCGTATTCTGTTTTAGGGAAATCTTTAGTAGGAATGTATTATGTAGATAAAGCATTAGCAATTCAAAAATCTAAAACATTACCAGTTGCCGTTAAAAAGATTATCGCTACACCATTAACTCGTATTTATTTAGAAGAAAAAGATGATAGCGAATTAACTTTTATAGCTGGTAATGTAATGTCTGGTATGTTTTTAAGTCAGAATAAAAAGATACAATCATTATATAAAAAAGCATTTGATAAAATAGCAAAGAGCAATAATACTGATGCTATACAAAACCTAGTAGATGATATTGTTTCTAAAGGAATTCAATACAAGCAATATAATTTCGATCAAGTAGGAGTTAATTTATTACATCAGATTGTTTTAAAACAAAAAGAAGAGAAACATTCTAATAGTTTAAAAAATACAGAAATTGTAAAAACAGCAATGGCAAAATTATTAGAGTAAATAAAGAATGAAAATTTAAATTTTTAATTAATAAATTTCTTAGTTTGGTATAATACTTGTCTTTTCTATCGAAACCAAAATAACATGAAAAAAACTACTTTATTATTTTTATTAGCTACAGTTTTTATCGCTTCATGTAGTAGTATAAAATCTACAGAAAAAGCAATTAATTCGGGTAATTATGATAAGGCAATTTCTTTATCAGTAAAGAACCTAGCTAAAAACAAGTATAAAGAAAAGAATCAACCTTATGTGGTAATGCTTAGAGATGCTTTTAAAAAAGCAACAGATAGAGATTCAGACAAAATATTGTTTCTAGAAAAAGAAAATAATCCTGATAATTTAGAAGCTATTTACACATTATACCAACGTTTAAGTAACAGGCAAGAAAAGATTAAACCTTTACTGCCTTTAAAAATCTTACGTTCTGGTAAAAATGCTGATTTTGATATCGTAAATTACAATAATAAAATTATAGAAGCCAAAGAAAATTATTCAGCAGCTTTGTATGAAAATGCTGTTACGCTGTTAAATGAAGGTTCTCAAAATAAAATGAATTATAGAAGAGCTTTTGATGAATTTCAACATTTAAATAAAATCAATTCTAATTATAAAGATACAAGAAGCTTATTAGAAGAAGCGCACCAAAAAGGAATCGATTTTGTCTTTGTATCTGTAAATAACGATACACATCAGTTTATTCCGAGAAGGTTAGAAGACGATTTATTAGCGATTGATACCTATGGTTTAAATGATTTATGGACGAAGTATCACTCTAGAAGAGATGATCGAATTAACTATGATTTTGATTTAGAATTAAATTTTAGAAGAATTGATGTTTCGCCAGAACAAATTCATGAAAAAGAAATCATTAAAGAAAAACAAATTAAAGACGGAAAAAAATATTTGTTAAATGATAAGGGAGAGGTTGTAAAAGATAGTTTAGGAAATAAAATAAAGGTTGATAAGTTTAAGAAGATAAGATGTCAATTCTATCGTTTTACGCAATTTAAAAGTAGCAAGGTAATTGGAGTGGTAAAATATATTAATAATGCGAATAATCAATTGTTAGAGCGTTTTCCAATACAGAGTGAATTTGTTTTTGAACATGTTTATGCAAACTACGACGGAGACAGAAGAGCTTTAGAAGAATCCTTTTACCGTTTAACAGAATTAAGGCGTGTACGTTTTCCGTCGAACGAACAAATGATTTATGATACAGGACGAGATTTAAAAGATAAACTCAAGCGTATTATAACTCGAAATAAGTTTAGAAATTAAATATTTGTCATTCCGAGTGAAACGAAGGAATCTGTAAGTTGTAATTCTGAAAAAATAGAATTTTATTTATAATCAAATTAATGGATTTATTCTCGCAATTTTCTGAATCACCTATAAACTTATTGCCTAAAAACGGTACTGTAAATTATTACGGAATTGTTTTACTTAAGCAAAAAGCAGATAGTTATTATCATCACCTTTTAAATGCAATAGAATGGAAGAACGATGAGGCGATTATTTTTGGTAAACTGATAATTACTAAACGTAAAGTAGCTTGGTACGCTGAAAAAACCTTTGAATACTCGTATTCTAACAGAACAAAAACAGCATTAGTTTTTACCAAGGAGTTACTAGAGTTGAAAGCATTGGTAGAAAAAGAAACCAACGAAACGTACAACTCTTGTTTATTAAACTTATATCATGATGGTTCAGAAGGAATGGCGTGGCATTCTGATGGAGAAAAAGACTTAAAAGAAAACGGAGCAATAGCTTCATTAAGTTTTGGCGCAGAACGTAAATTCGGATTTAAACATAAACAAACAAAAGAAACAGTTTATAAAGTTTTAGAACACGGATCTTTATTGGTTATGAAAGACGAAACACAAACACATTGGTTACATCGTTTACCACCAACAAAAATGAAACATAGACCAAGAATTAATTTAACTTTTAGAACTATTGAAAAGTAGTTTTCGCTAACGTTTCGTGTATGAGTAGTAGCGGATTAAAACACTCTTACTTTTCGTATAGCA
>CAZCHR010000145.1:0-6102 GCA_964498665.1 uncultured Tenacibaculum sp.
ATATAGTATTTATATATCTAATTTTCTTGCTATATAAGTCTTTTATAAATCAAAGTGAAGGAATCGAGAAAAAATATCAATATTTAACTCAGTAAATATGGAATTAACTAAGGGACAAATACAATTTATAGAAAATCGTTTAGAAAATGAAGGTATAAAATATTGGGATATTCGTATTGAAATGTTAGATCATGTAGTTACAAATGTTCAGAACAGAATTGAAAATGGTGAACATTTTAAAAACGCAGTTCAAAATAGTTTTGTTTCTCTTGGTTGGAGAGAAAACTTTAATGGAAGTTCTTTTGAAGGGATTGTAAAAGAAAAATATAATCTCTTTGCTAAAAAATATAGAAAAAGTTTTTGGACATATTTTAAAACCTGTCTCTTTAAACCAACTTCTTTTATTCTAGTTTTGGGTTTAATAACTGTTTTGTATTTTATATACTCATATAAAGTAATTTTTAAATATACTTTATTTAGTTTTTTGGGTATAATGACTATTTTCATCTTTTACTTTCTAACTAAATATAGAGTAAATAAATCCATACAATTAAACAATGCTTTAGCTCAAACTTTCATTTCTTTAAATTTGATGAATATTTACATGAATGTACCTAAAATGTTTGAAATTGATCTTTTAAAATTCCATTTTTTAACCACTCTATTCTTTAGTATTGTAATTATACAATCTTTTTTAGGTATTCGATTTTTCTTAAAAGAGTATAATAAAATTAACAATACATATCAAAAATTAATTTCGTTATGAAACTAACTGAGCAACATATAGAACAACTTTACAAATTTACTCGTCAACATTATGTTGAGCATTACGATGTGCAAACCGAATTAGTAGACCACTTAGCAAACGATATTGAACAAATTTGGGCTACGCAACCAAATTTAAATTTTGAACAAGCAAGAGATATCTCCTTTAAAAAATTCGGCATATTCGGGTTTATGGATGTAGTTGAAGAGAAACAAAAACAATTAAGCAAAAAGTATTATAAAATCATCTTGGGTTTTGTGAAAGAATGGTTTAATCTACCTAAAATAATTTTGACTTCTGCTATATTATTGTTCTTTTATATGTTATTGATATCTAATATATCATCAAAATATTTTTTTGGATTTTGGGGTATATACATCGCGTATGTTTCAATTAAAATGTATTCTTTAAATAAAGAAATAAAAACAAGAAAAAAGAAAACAAAAATGCTGTGGCTTCTTGAAGATTTCATATATAAACAAGGAGCTGCAAACGCAACGTTAATGCCTATATATGCTTTTCAATTATTTGTTAATGTAAATGAAATAGCAAATTACCAATGGCATGTAGCTTTATTAATAGCTTCAGTTTCTACAATTATGATTATTGTAGGTTATATTTCTTTAAATATTTTACCCCAAAAAGCAGAAGAACTACTTGAAGAACATTACCCAGAATACAAACTTGTCTAACTATTTTTTACCTTCAACAATAATAACAATTTCGCCTTTTGCTGGCTTTTCTGTATAATATGATAACACTTCTGCTATATCTCCTCGTTTGGTTTCTTCGAACAATTTTGTCAATTCTCTAGAAACTGATATTTGCCTATCTGTTCCAAAATATTCACCAAAATGAGTTAATGTTTTCAGTAGTTTATGTGGGCTTTCATAAAAAATCATTGTACGAGTTTCCTCAGCTAAAAGCTTTAAACGTGTTTGCCTTCCTTTTTTAACAGGTAAAAAACCTTCGAAAACAAACTTATCGTTTGGCAAACCAGAATTTACCAAAGCAGGTACAAAAGCTGTTGCTCCTGGTAAGCATTCAACATCAATATTTTGCTGCACACAAGCTCTAGTTAACAAAAAACCAGGGTCAGAAATAGCAGGAGTACCAGCATCTGAAATTAAAGCACATGTTTCTCCATTTTTCAACCTACTTAAAACACCATCTACAGATTTATGTTCATTATGCATATGATGACTATACATTTGTGTACTTATCTCTAAATGTTTTAGTAATTTACCGCTCGTACGAGTATCTTCAGCTAAGATAAAATCGACTTCCTTTAAAATTCTAATCGCTCTTAAAGTAATATCCTCTAAATTTCCAATAGGTGTTGGTACCAAATACAATTTACTCATAACGCAAAGCTACAACAAAGTTTTAGTACATTTGTGCTATGGCAAAAAAGCTGTTAAAAAATATTGATTTACCTTCTGATATAAGGCAATTATCTATTAATGAATTACCTTCTTTAGCAAAAGAATTACGCGAATTCATCATTGATATTGTTGCAACAAAAGAAGGGCATTTAGGTGCAAGTTTGGGAGTTGTAGAACTTACCATTGCATTACATTATTTATTTGATACTCCAAACGACCAATTAGTTTGGGATGTTGGTCATCAAGCCTATGGACATAAAATTTTAACAGGTAGAAAAGATGTTTTTCATACCAATAGACAAAAAGGAGGTATTTCTGGCTTTCCAAAACGTAGCGAAAGTGAATATGACACCTTCGGTGTTGGACACTCATCAACCTCTATTTCTGCAGCTTTGGGTATGGCAATTGCATCTAAATTACAAGGAAGTAATAAACACCATATTGCTGTAATTGGTGATGCATCTATTGCAAGCGGAATGGCTTTTGAAGCATTAAATCATGCTGGAGATACGAACGCAAACCTATTAGTTATTTTGAATGACAATGCTATTGGTATCGATCCTTCGGTAGGTGCTTTAAAAGATTATTTAACAAGAATAAAGTCAACTAGATCAGATATTGAACAGCACAATATTTTTGAAGCTTTAAATTTTGATTATTCTGGTCCCATCGACGGACATAATTTTGATGAACTACTAGCTGAGTTAAATAGATTAAAACAAATAAAAGGACCCAAGTTTTTACATGTAATTACCACTAAAGGAAAAGGTTTACGACAAGCAGAACAAGATCAAGTAAAATACCATGCTCCTGGTAAATTTGATAAAATTTCTGGAGATGTTTTACCTAGAAAAGCTAGTAAATTTACCAAGTTTCAAGATGTTTTCGGAAAAACAATTGTTGAACTTGCTAAACAAAACAATAAGATTGTTGGTATAACTCCAGCAATGTTAACTGGTAGTTCTTTAAAGTTAATGTTAGAAGAGTTTCCTGAACGTACTTTTGATGTTGGTATAGCCGAACAACATGCAGTAACCTTAGCTGCAGGTATGGCAACACAAGGAATAGTTCCGTTTTGTAATATCTATTCAACTTTTATGCAACGTGCATACGATCAAATTATTCATGATGTAGCTTTGCAAAACTTGCCTGTTATTTTTTGTTTAGATAGGGCTGGTTTAGTTGGTGAAGACGGTGCTACACATCATGGTGTATTCGATTTAGCTTATTTACGTTGCGTACCTAACTTAATAATTTTTGCCCCTCGCAACGAAATTGAGTTACGTAACATTATGTATACTGCACAATTAGGATTAGAAAATCCAATTGCTATTCGTTATCCAAGAGGAAACGGAAAATTAGAACAATGGGACTTACCTTTCGAAAAAATAGAAATAGGAAAAGGAACTTGTTTAAGAGAAGGTAATCAAATTGCGATTATATCTATCGGAACAATTGCTGACAATGTTTCTGAAGCTATTAATTCACTAAATAACGAGGTTTCAATTTCTCATTATGATATGCGTTTTGTAAAACCTTTAGACAAGGAGCTACTAAATACGATATTTAACTCTTTTGATATGATAATTACCATTGAAGACGGAACTGTAAAAGGAGGATTAGGTTCTGCTATTTTGGAGTATGCTTCAGAGTTAAATTATACTGGTAAAATAAAATTAATGGGAGTTCCTGATGAATTTATCCATCATGGTACTGTTGAGCAATTACAACAGTCTTGTGGAATTGATTCTTTATCTATTCAAAAAATAATTAATACTTTTTTCTAAAAATCACTCCAATTTTATCCTCTTTTCAAAAATCAACTCACTAACGGAAACTTCTTCTTCTGAATATTTCACTTTAAACTTATCACCAATTTCAACTTGGTTTTTATCTATTGTTAAATCTTGATTATTTTCATATATAAAATCATCTACTAAATACCTATATCTAATACGATACCCTCTTTTAGGTACTTCATATTTTTTTATAATAACACCCGTACTATAACTTTCACTTTTTTCTAAAAGACTTTTATTCTTTTTAGATATACAGTATCCTAATATTAACATACTTATAACTATTAATGTAAATCCATAAAGAAATTTATTATCCTTTCTTTTCACAATTATATTATTAATTATACTCTTATCGTTACAAAACTAAAGCAAAAAAAGCGAACCTATTAGGTTCGCTTTTTATTTATATAGAAAATAATTTTCTTCTAATTATTCAATGCTTCCGCACCACCAACAATCTCTAAAATTTCGTTAGTAATTGCAGCTTGACGTGCTTTGTTATAAGTTAATAATAACTCATCACGTAATTCAGTTGCATTATCAGTTGCTTTATGCATTGCAGTCATACGAGCTCCGTGTTCGGCAGCAAAAGAATCACGTATAGCTTTGTATAATTGCGTTTTTAAAGACTTTGGTATTAATTCTAATACAATCTCTTCTTTAGATGGTTCAAAAATGTAATCTAAATTTACATCAGCATCACCTTCAACTGGTTCGATTGGTAAGAATTGCTCTACTTGTGGTATTTGAGTTGCAGCGTTTTTAAATCTATTGTAAACAAGTTCAATTTTGTCGTAAGAACCAGCTACATATAAATCCATTAATTGCTCAGCAACTTTAGCTACGTTATCAAAAGTTAATTCATCATAAATATCATTTCTATTTTCAAGAATTGTATTTTCTTTTGATAAAATATCGTCTCCTTTTTTACCTATTGTAAATAAGTCAACAGTAACTCCGTTGTATTTTTCGTCGATTGTTTTAACTGTCTCTTTAATGATAGAAGAATTGAAACCACCACATAAACCTCTGTTTGAAGTTATTGTTACTAATAATACTTTGTTTACTTCTCTTTGTGTTGAATATGCTCCACCAGCATCACTATCTAAAGTAGCGCTTAAGCTTTGTAATAATTCAGTAAGCTTAGATGAATATGGACGCATTGCTGTAATTGCATCTTGAGCTTTTTTCAACTTTGCAGCCGATACCATTTTCATAGCAGAGGTAATCTGCATTGTTGATTTAATCGAAGTAATTCTGTTACGTATTTCTTTTAAGTTTGCCATACAAATAGTATTTAGCATTAAGTATTAAGTATTGAGAATGTTCTCAATACTTAATACTAAAATCTTTTATTAAGCTTTAAATTTAGCAGAAATTTCTGCTGCTGCTGAAGTTAACGCATCTGTTACTTCATCAGTTAATTTACCTGCTTTTAAAGTATCTAATGTATCTCTATGCTTAGCATTTAAATACTCAATAAAATCTCTTTCGAATTCTTTTACTTTATTTACAGGTACATCTTTTAACAAGTTTTTAGAACCTGCATAAATGATTGAAATTTGATCTTCTACTGTATAAGGATCGTTTTGTGCTTGCTTTAAGATTTCAACATTACGTTGACCTTTAGAAATCACATTCATAGTAGCAGCATCTAAATCAGAACCAAACTTAGCAAATGCTTCTAATTCACGGTACTGAGCTTGATCTAACTTTAAAGTACCTGATACTTTTTTCATTGATTTAATCTGAGCGTTACCTCCAACACGAGATACAGAAATACCTACATTAATTGCTGGACGAACCCCTGAGTTAAATAAATCAGATTCTAAGAAAATCTGTCCATCAGTAATCGAAATTACGTTTGTTGGAATATATGCTGATACGTCTCCTGCTTGAGTTTCAATAATTGGTAATGCAGTTAAGGAACCTCCACCTTTTACGATTCCTTTTAAAGAATCTGGTAAATCGTTCATTTCGCTTGCAATCTTATCATCATTAATAACTTTTGCAGCACGCTCTAATAATCTTGAGTGTAAGTAGAATACATCCCCTGGGTAAGCCTCACGTCCTGGTGGTCTTCTTAATAATAAAGAAACCTCACGGTAAGCAACTGCTTGTTTAGATAAATCATCATAAACAATTAATGCTG